>DAOVJF010000161.1 GCA_030673355.1 Planctomycetota bacterium
GACCCGATAAACCCTCGTCACCCTCCCCGACAAGACCGGTGATATCCTCATCCGCCTGAATCTCACGCTCGATCATCTCCAGAAGGTCGCGCGCTTCGGACGCACACCGGTTCCAGAGGCCGTCCAGGATTATCGGAAATGGACCGCCGGAGTTTTCGATGATGAGTTTCGAGAAAAATAAGCCCCGGTAAATCTGGATACTCGCGAGTTTGCTTAAGGGGATACTTTCCTCCTTCACCTGCCAGAATGCTGGAAAACTCCGTTTGCGCGAGAGAACGTGATATTTATCTATAATCAGTTCCTGCGGGAAGATCAGTTGTTTAAGTCGGCTCGCCCGGTACTTTCTCATGTCAGGCCCCTCCGTAGAATTTGTATCACATTAATATCGGTAAAAAATCATGCTCTGGTTATAAAAGGGATTGAAAAAGAATAATAAATTAAATCTGATTAACCGTCCAGCGGAATGTCATTTTGTGAGGCTTTTGGTTAATAAACAATATCCCATGATTTAACATTTGGATCATCCCTGCCAATAAACTGGCTGCCCATCTTGGGATTATAAACCCGAACCACCTGGTCTTCTGTTATCCCGAATGTGCGAAGTTTCGGGGGGTAAGAAAAAAATGGGTAAGCAACTATTGTAAATGAGTTACACCCACACACACTTTCAGTCAGACCTCCTTTACGCTATTATTTCCCGACCTTCCCTACACAAGGAGCACATCATGACAACTCCGGCAGTTTCACCCGACCTCGACGCACTCCGTACCGATATCGCGAAATTCCTCAGGGAAATCATCCTCGAAAATTACCATTTCTCATCCGGACAGAAAGAAACCTACGAGATAACACCGATCTACGAACGCTACGGCCATCTCGCCAGCAAGGACCTCGCCGGAAATATCCTCGAACGCTGGGACGCGGCTATCACTCCCGATGAAAAGAAAAGCTGCAAGCACTTCTTCCATATCGCTTTTTTCGGATACCTCGGAAACCTCACCAAGGAAATCTCGGAAGCCATGATGAAAAGGCAGAACGAGATGAAAATCACTCTCGATGGAGAGGAGATCCCATACCAGGGAATTTTCCCGCGCCTTATGAACGAACCTGACAGGGACAAACGTAAGGCGATCGATGACCTCACGGTTGAACTTGAGATCGAGTTAAACGAATTTCGTACGGACGCCTGGCGGGTTACGAACGAAGTTTTCCAGGATTTCGGGTTTGAGAATTATAAGGCTGGATGCAGGAAAGCGTTTGAAATTGATTACGAATGGCTTGCCGGTGAACTAAGGAAATTTCTCGACGAAACCGAAGACGAATATGTCGGGGAATTCGATAAACTTTCCATTGAACGTCTCGGGTATCCCATCGGGGAAGCCCATAAGTACGATCTTGGTTACCTTATGCGCGGTGAGAAATTCGATCATCTTTTCCAAAGGGACGGGATGGTGGATAAGGCATTAAAATTCGCATCCGAAATGGGAATGCCGATCGACGGAGTAGAGGCGATCACGCTGGATGTTGAGGATCGGGAGAAAAAACGTCCGAGGGCATTCTGTTCTCCGGCACAACCCGGCAGGGAGGTCTATGTCTGCCTTCGCCCGATGGGCGGCATGACCGATTACTCCACATTCCTGCACGAACTTGGACACGCCTACCATTTCGCGCATACCGACCCCACCCTCCCATCCGAGTTGATAATGCTCGGCGACAGTGCTACAAGCGAAATTTACGCGTTCAATTTCCAGTACCTCATGACCGATCCCGACTGGCTCAAATCGTATATCGGAATCGATGACCCGTCGGAGATTATCGAATCGGAACGAATCCGTAAGCTTTATTTTCTGAGACGGTACGCGAGCAAGTTCCTCTATGAGATCGAACTCCTCAGCGACTACAACATGGATGGGAAATCACACCTCTACTGTAAATACCTCGATGCCGGCCTGAAAGCGAAACACAGGCCCGAAAACTGGCTGTACGACCTCGATGATGAACTTTACTCGGCTGGATATTTACGGGCATGGATTTTCGAGGTCCAGTTAAGGGAGTATTTGAAAAATGAGTATGGCGTCGACTGGTGGCGGAATCCCAAAGCGGGTGAAAGGCTCAGGGAGTTCTGGAGTACCGGACGGATGTACATGCCTGAAGAGCTGTGCGAGATGATTATCGGAGAAAAAATCAGCCTCGAGCCCATCAAACGGGAATTGAAAGGGAAATAACCGGTTTCAAGGCTGTAAACTTTATTAATACAACAGATTATGCCCCTCCAAAACGGTGTAAAGGGTTGAATAGTCGGATTCCAGGACGCATTGACATTCGACGTCATAAAGTATATACTACCTTGACCGTTATGCATAAGTGTGCATAACGGTCAGGGGTTTTGAAACCATCAGAGATGGATTCCGCCCAAAGACAAACAACACATCCTGAGAATTCAAACTTAACCAACATGGAGGAAATTCTAATGAGGAAATTAGCTGGAGCCGTAGTCTTCCTTTTACTTTTGGGAATTACCGCGATCGGTTGCACGGGTTTTGCTTCCGGAGAAGATGTACCGGTACCGTCCAGTACAGCATACAAGGGCCATGAAAATGACGTGGACATGAATATTTTCATATTCGCCAATCCTGTCGCGCTTGGCACCCGTCTGGATGACTGCCAGGTCTGCCACACGGCAGGCGAAGTGGTTTACGACGATGATGATGTGGAGATGTTGAATCCATGTTCCTACTGTCATTTGATTGCTTACCCGGATCCCGATGTGGTGTCGGGAGCGCCTGCAAGTTACAGGGATACACTGAATCAGTACGGCATCGATTATCTGAATGCCGGACGAACACAGTCGGCATTGAATTCGATCGGAAACAAGGATTCGGATAATGACGGCTTCATTAATGTGGTGGAAATCACTAACCTGTATTATCCGGGCGATGCAACCAGTATCCCGGGTCAACCGACCGCTCCGATTTATACATTTACACGGGAAGCTATCGAGGCTCTGCCATTGCATACGCAGTTGACATTGATGAATTCGCACAGGCAGGAATTTGATGACTACGCCTGGTATGCGGGAGTGAGGATAAGGGACCTGCTCGATGCGGCAGTAGTTGACCTTACCGATGCCACTGGAATTACAATTATTGCGCCTGATGGGTTCGCCATGGATTTTTCGATCGAAGAAGTGTACATGCAGTATCCCGATGGCTTGTTTTATGAAGACCTTGATCCGGAAAGTTTTATCACACTTGAGCAGGGATTCGTTAATTATCCCCCGATTGATCTTCTTGAAACGCTTGGACTTGTTGACGGAGGAGTGATTCCCCATGAGCAATGGATGATAATTGCATATGAGCGCGATGAGCTGCCTATAGATCAATCATTACTGAATCCTGAAAACGGGAAGATCGACGGTGAGGGACCATACAGGCACGTAGTTCCTCAAAGTGAACCGGGTTCACCGGACAGGGGTTCGAAGTATTCTCCAACCGAGTTCGATGATGGCTGGGATTACGATGAAAACAAGGATCACAACGCCGGATCATGTGTCAAGGGTGTGGTCGCAATCAGGATAAATCCGATGCCTTCGGGATACGAAGAATTCGACTGGAAGAATGGTGGTTGGTCGCTTATTACGAATGAACTAATAATTATCTACGGTATGGGCGTTACCCCAAACTGATAATCAACAAATACAGTTTGTTTCACCGAATCGTCGCTCCCGAAATATGGAGCGGCGTTTTTTTCATTAAAATTTTGTATTTACATCGATAGTGATGATATCAGTGCTGCCGATATCACGGGAAATCCGATCAAGATTTAAATACAAGATAACAAGGTCCGTATTCGGCAGGATACGATAAGCAAATTCAAATCCCCGGAATTCATTATCCCCACTGCCTCTGGT
The DNA here is from genome assembly GCA_030673355.1 of Planctomycetota bacterium. Lineage (GTDB taxonomy): Bacteria > JAJVIF01 > JAJVIF01 > JAPKYR01 > JAPKYR01 > JAPKYR01. Next base: position 3,911 of record DAOVJF010000161.1, read on the forward strand.
CGAGTCAGTCAGCCAGCTCAGGACTGAGTTAGCCTGGATACGTCCCCACTCTCCTCTTAATCGCCAGTCGCCAACGAGGGAGGGAGACCCATTCAACGATAGCCGCAGCCAGGCCGCCTGCTGCCAACCGGACCCTTCAACCATAGGATTTGCCCCCTCAAGATTCCTGAGATAATTCGCTTCTACTGAAACTGGCAGGGAATCAACTGAGCCTGCCCACCTGATATATCCCTCGATTGCGCGATATTCATCGGGACTTTCAAGGTGATCGAATTCCCATCTGCTTTTCAGGATCCCATACTGCATCTGATCCCGTATGTGCTGCCAGGCTTCGTCGTTAATGTAATGGTAGGTCGCGTACACGTCTATCCCATCAATAAGAAGGTCGTCCATGCCAACTTGCGCGACCAGGTAGAATCCCTCTTCGGTCGGGACGAGTTCACCGAGGTAAAGATTGAAATTTTCGTAATTAAAATGTTGCGCGATACCCTCGACTGTTACATCACTGTCCCACACCATGGGAGTCTGCTTCCAGGGTGGCCTGAATTTTCCCGCCCAGAAGGTGAATCCGCGTGCCCAGGATGGCAGGTATCGAAGGTAAGCCGTGTCCACGTCTAAATTATCTGTTGCGAAGGCATCGTCAATTGTCTCATTAGCTGAAGTTATACTGTCTCTCGGGCCGGATGCAAATCGAGCGCCGAGTACAAGCTCTTCGTTTATTTCGGTGGTGAATCCAACCCTGAAGCGATATATCGCACGTTGCGACCGGAGACCGGTGTCGGGATATCGTCCCTCGAACCTTACTCTCATGTCGCCGTACAGCCTGATGGGATCTTCCATGGAATTGATTAAATCCGCCAGATCGGTGAGTCGGGAATCGAAGTCTGTAAATCCACCTTCGAGGTTTTCGATACGTTCGGTATTTTCGATCACCAGGCTCATTAATTCTTCGATTTCAGGTTTGAATTCACTCATCAAGCCGTCAAGGACAAGCTGTACATCTATTGGCGGCTCGGACTGCATGGCGTCGTTGACAATATTTACTATCTGGTTGTGAAGCCGGAATATAACCAGTGCGAATTCGTGGCGGCTGAGCTCAATATCACCCTTGAACGTACCGTCAGGATAACCGGTCATGAGCCCGTTCTCTTCGAGAAACATGACAGCATCGTATGCCCAGTGGTCGATTGGTACATCGTCGAATGACCCATGCGCTGAGAATGCGCTAAGATGGATGAAAAACAGGTTAAGAATGATCAGGATTAAAACACGGTTAAACATTTTTCAAACTCCCGGTGAACCCTATGCGTTATGCAGAGCTATACATAACGATCGATATTAGCACAATGATGGATAATTTACAATTTGCGTAGGAGTTAATAGAGGTTTATATAATTCCAGCTACACAATTCAGTACACTTAAAAAAATCAACGTCATTTCCATTTTCTAATCCACCCTTGCCTGGACTTCCGATCTCGTCGGCAGACCGCTGATACCGCCCATCTTTGTGACACTTTGCGACGCGACCCTGTTGGCGAATTCCGACGCCTCCCGTGGATTCATCCCCTCCGCGATTCCGACTCCAAATCCCCCGGTGAAACTGTCCCCTGCCCCGGTCGAATCAACCGCATTGACTTTTATCCCCGGCACAGAATACATTCCGTTTGAATCGATTACCGCCGCTCCATGGCTTCCAAGCGTCACCACCCATACCTGCGAACCGTCGATAACGGGTTTATGTTCGGTGATCGGCAGGCAGTCTTCGGCGGTTTTAATATCGCACCCGAAAAACTGCCCGGCTTCGATCTCATTCACCGACCAGTAATCGACCAGGTCGTGGAATGAACCGGGTAACGAGCGGAATGGAGCCGCGTTGAGAATTGTCGTCACGCCGGCTTCTTTCGCGATTGTCAGGCACGCTAGAACAACATCGTCCGGGGTTTCAAGCTGCAGGGAAACAATAGAGGATTCCTTAATCGCGGATCGAATAGTTTCGTCGATCTCTGTTAGCGGGAAATTGATATTGGCAGCGCGATATCCACCGATCATGTTGCGTCCATCCGGCGCGACAAAAATCATCCCGATTGCGGTATGCTCACCGGGAACGACCCTTATTCCCTCGGTCGGAAAATTCTGCCTTTCAAGTTCCTCGATTACCTCGGTTCCGTATTTATCCTCCCCGATTCGCCCGAAAAATTTGATAGGGTGATCGAGACGCTGAATCTGTATGGCCTGATTGAGCCCTTTCCCGCCGATGAATGTGTTGAAACCGGCACCGGGCACCGTTTCACCCACCGATGGAAGGTGTTCAAGGGGCATGACGAGATCGTAGACAATACTTCCGATCACGCAAATGGGTTTGCTTTCGTTCAAGGTCATGGCATTGCACACTGTTTTTACCGCATTGGTTGATAATATAAAAAAGTAATGTTTATCTGGATTCGTTGACCCTTGTGACCAGACATGTAAGATAATAATGTAGAAATAA
>DAOVJF010000374.1 GCA_030673355.1 Planctomycetota bacterium
ACACGTACTCATCGTTTGGTTTTTTCTATGATGGTAACCATGTTGTAACCCAGGTTCTTCAAGGGGGAATAGCGGATGATACAGGATTGATATCGGGTGACGTTCTGGCTGGCGGGGAACTCAGGACCTGGTCCGAGATTGAAGAATCCAGGGCGGACCCTGTGAAAGCTGTTACCCTGATGTACGAACGGAATGGACGGACCCACACCGCCCATCTCGAGCCCGACACCAGTTTTTCGCGAATCCAGGTCTACATGGATGATGCGTCCATACCGGTTCTTTCAAATCTTCCTCTTACCCACCGCCTATACCAGGCAGGATTACGTAATGGGGACAGGATTCTGTCGGTTGCAGGCGTCCCGACACCGAACGGAATCGCCGCGTTCCTGGAATTCCAGAAACATTTCGGCGAAATCACAACGGTTGTCGCAATATCCGAATCCAGCGAGAGAGTTTTTACTGTCCCGATTCCCGGTGAAGGATCGGACCTGAAGGAGCTCAAGGCATTCTTCGGAGGCTTGCATTTCAGGACAACATACTTCTCATCGGGTTTCCTGAACAGCCTGGCTACCGGATACAGGAAGGCTATCGATATTACCAGTTTTATTTTCATGACTCTCGGGATGTTGATATCGGGAGAAGCGAGTATCAAGGACCTCGCCGGACCGGTCGGAATAGTTACCTACACATACCAGGCGGCGACAAGCGGTTTTGTCGATCTTATCAACATGATGGTTCTTCTTTCCATCAACCTGGCAATTTTCAACCTTCTCCCATTCCCGGCACTGGATGGCGGTAGAATTATTTTCATGATCCCCGAATTTATCCTTAAGCGCCAGGTGATTACGCCGAGGATTGAAAACCTGATACATCTGGCAGGATTCGCGCTTCTTATCATGCTCGCGGTATTGGTAGCATATAACGATGTAGTCAGGTTGATCATAGGCCGTTAATTAACTCCAGATATCAATCGCTTTAATTTATTTCCGAAAATGAAAATGTTCCGGAGCTTGTCCATAATCGTACTCGTTACCGGTCTTGTTGCCGCAGGACTTGCGTGCTCATCGAATAATCCCGCCATCCCGGACGGCAACGACCCTTACCCGGGCACAATTACATGCAGGATAACCTGCTATTCCGAAACACAGCCCGACCTTGCTAATCATGTCGCGCGGTATTTCAGGTATTACCCGAACGAGCCTATGCCGACTTTGAATCCGGACACGTTGAACTGGGCTGCGGAAGTATCGGGCCGTCTGGATATCGATCTCGCCGGGATCTGTGCTGTCTCGATCGCGACTCCATGGTACGAACATGTCCGGGACTCCCCACTCCCGCCGATCTTATTTGTCGAGTCCATGCCCGGAGATAATTTCGGGGGATATTATCTCGCGGTCGACCGTAACTCGATGACTATCTACAATGTCGACATTCGGGTTCCTTATATCGGCGACCCGTACATGTGGAGCGTGGACAGGAAGGTATGGGAAGTTGCCCCGGAGGATATCGGCTGGGAATGAGTTGCTGACAGGAAGTCCAATGAGCGTTTAATCCAATGCGGGAAGGAATCTTTCAACAGCTTTGAAATGTCCGGCGCGACCCAGCGCGAGTGCAAGTGCCATGCGTCGATCCTTATCTTCAGGATTGGATTCGACTTCGTTGACAAGATCCACGATCGCCAGGACGTCGAACAGGTCTTTTTTCAGGAGTGGTTCAAGGAGAGAACGTGCCCGTCCTGTGATTGTACGGATCGCGCGGTTAAAATATTTGGTCGCGCGTTGAAGTTGGGGTACACGGGCTGCCGCGAGGCCGGCAGAGAGGAGGCATTTTACGGAATTCGGGTATTTTGCCAGGAATTTTTCAAATTCATTAATCGATTCTGTGTGCCTTCCGAGCGCGGTAAGCACATGACCCGCTAATTTGTGAAGTTCAACGGGCGCGCTCCTTGATTCGGTCCAGGGTGAGATCAGGGAATGGGCCTTTCGAGGTTCGTTACCACCGAGAGCCATGTAAGCATTGGAGATAAGGACATCCCAGTCGGGAGTTTGATTTTTAGTTTCAATAGAAGTTTTACGTTTCGAATTAAGGAATGGAATGCTGAGCATGTGGGCCTCTATAGGACTTCGGGCTGAATTAGTATCCTTGCGGGGCCAACTTTAGAACACATAAAATTGGATTATGTTTGATTAAAACATCATAAAAATACCCTTGAAATTCGATACTGTAGATAGTGACATGTACAAAATTTCACCCGCCATGTGATACCATATAAATAAATACGGTATGATTTGGAATATGAAATTGGATTACGCTTAATTTTTATATAAAAGTTTAAGGGATCACCTGGATAACACACCGGGTTGTTTGAACGGCAAGGATATCTGATCATCCAGCGCAATGACTGTAAACACTGACAAGACGATTGAAAAGCTAAGGCAGAAGATCACTGATTATCCCATGATGGAGCCTACGCCGGAGCGCCATATCTTCCTCCTGAGCATTATTACACGGGCTACAACATTGATGGGCGGCGACCGTCCGGTTCTCGTTGGCGGGGGAGCTGTTGAATTTTACGCGTGTGTACGGTTCGCGACGGGTGATCTCGACATTATCGCCCCTGACACTGAAATTACCGGAAAAGCGTTGGATCTGCTGGGGTTTGAGCTGCCGGAGGGATCGAAGCATTACATGAATCGTTCAATATCAGCCCTCGTGGAAATTCATTCAGACGTACTGCATGCCAACGAGGAACCCATCGAGCTGGTTTATAACAAGGTTCCCCTGCTGGTTGTAAGCCCGGAAGACTGTATCGCCAAGCGGCTAAAGAGCTACAAGCGCCACAGCTCGACGCTCGATATTCTCAACGCGTTTCTGATTTCGTTCCACCAGAGGGATCGGATCGATGAAACCCGCATAGCGAAGCGTATCGGTGATGAAGATCTCTGGGACTTCTATCGTCCGGTGCAGGATATCAGTCGTGCCCTGGTCATAAACGATATCGGGACCGATGAAGCGGCGGCGGCGCTGATCCAATTCATGAAGAAAGGTGAGAGTCAATGCGGATTCTGATCTGGCAGGAAATTCAGAGGGAATTCGAGAGTTCGGCAGCGTTTAACCTTGTATTCCTGAAGGCGATCGATCCGAGGATCATCTCCCACCGTCCGCGCGATCCGGATAAAGCCCGGCTGATGAAAGAGCTTGGCATGGAGACGGAGATCAGGGAGATAGCGAGGAAGGCGAAATCGGACAGGAAGAAAGGCATCCGACGCGCCATCCCGAGTGAGTGGGGAGAATAACGGGTTGATTTACGTCGACAAGCACGGGGATGGGAAATGAGCAGATAACAGAGGCATGACCGTGAGGAGTGCACTGCAGCAAAGTCGACAAGCAGATTACAGAGGCATGACTGTGATGGAGTGCACTGCAGCAACGTCGACAAGCACGTTCGACGCGGAGATTTTTAAAGGCTTGCAGGATGGGGATGTCTCACTGAGCTTGTCAACGGCACCCGTATTTTTTTGTTAATTGTAAAAATCGTTGACAAGCACGTTCGACGCGGAGATTTTTAAAGGCTTGCAGGATTGAGATGTCTCACTGAGCTTGTCAACGGCACCCGGTTGATTCAGGAA
>DAOVJF010000059.1 GCA_030673355.1 Planctomycetota bacterium
ACCGCGCTGGTAAGCCCCGATATTTATCAGGTCTTCCATATCACGGTAAGCCGCAATGTGTTCTTTCAACTGCTGTGCCATTTGAATGTGTTCAGTGTCAACAATCTGCCTCATGACCCTGGACACGCTCGTGAGCATATCCACCGCGGGAAAATGCCCGCGATCGGAAAGCTCACGTGTAAGAATGATATGCCCGTCCAGGGTAGCCCTCGATATATCGCTGATCGGTTCCGCAAGGTCATCGCCTTCGACCAGTACCGTGTACAGCCCGGTGATGCTGCCTTTATTCGACCGCCCGGCGCGTTCGAGCAGCTTGGGAATAATCCCGAAAACACTCGGCGGGTATCCCCTCGTAGCGGGGGGATCACCAGCAGCCAGCCCGACCTCCCGGCCAGCGAGGGCGAACCTGGTTAGTGAATCCATCATAAATAAAACGTCCCGGCCGGAATCCCTGAAATATTCGGCGATCGCTGCCGCGGTCAGTGCGCCCCTCATACGGAGCAGTGCGGGCTGGTTTGAGGTCGCAACGACAACCACGCTCCTCTTGAGACCTTCCGGACCGAGATCGCGTTCGATAAATTCACGGACCTCACGTCCACGTTCCCCCACAAGCGCGATTACATTTATATCGGCCCCGGTGTACCGTGCCATCATTCCAAGAAGTACGCTTTTTCCAACGCCGCTGCCCGAGAAAATCCCGACCCTCTGTCCTTTGCCGAGTGTCATACATGAATCGACAGCCTTTATACCGGTGACCATGGCCTCATCGATCAGGGGCCTTGTTACCGGATTCGGGCCGAGCCGGTAAATCGGGTTCGACTGTCCCCTCGGAAATGCCGGGCCTTCATCTATCGGACGTCCAATACCGTCAACCACCCGGCCGATGAGAAAATCACCGGTGTTTATTCTGAGTCCGTTCGCTATCGTCCGTACAGACGCACCCGGACGAACCCCGCTCAATTCACCGTATGGAAGCAGGATCACTTTCCTTGTATCGAAACCGATAACCTCGCACAAAAGGGGATCGAGGTTCTGCCGTTCGACTTCCACAACCTGTCCCTGGACCGGATCAGGCAGGCAGGCTTCAAGGCCGATCCCGACCAGCTTGGTAACAGTGCCCCTGACCCTGGAAGCCGGTGCGGCATCGAGCGTGTGATAAAAAGGTGTCAGATCGAGGGATTGAACGGAAGGAGGGTCAAGAGCCATTCTGCTCCTCCCCTGCCGTCCGGGATTGCAGGCCGCGGTTCTTCGCCTGGTCCTTAAGCAACGAACCGATTTCTTCGAGGGCCTCAAGGAACTTTGCGTCAATCATGCCGTTATCGCTTTCAAGACGGAGGCTTCCGGTACTCAAAGTCGGATCGCTTCTTAACGACGTAACGATATTTTCGGCGGACACACCGGTTTCATGGAGATATGTTTCGATAATATCCAGCTCGTCCGGGCATACCGATAATGTCACTTCAACTCCGGGTGGCATGCGTTCGAGAAGCGCCCGCGCCCTTTCAGCAATTGTACGGGGTCGGGTATGGAGTTCATTAATTAAAATTTTTCGCGCGAGATCGCAGGAAAGTTCGATAATCCCCGTAAGGTTTGAATCGAGAAACTCCGTACGATTTTCCTTCATCATTTGAATTTCATTTTCAAGGTTTGTAAGAAGGCCCTGCAGTTTTTCAAGGGCTTCTCGCTTTGCCGCAAGGTCCCCGTCGCTCCTTGCCTTCGACCTGATCGACTCAGCTACGTTTTTCGCATCCGATACAATCCTGTCGGCTTCCGTATGGGCATTTTCAAGTAAAACAGCAATCTTTTCATTCGCTGCATGCTCGAGCTGCTCGACCCTGGTCATCTCCTCGGTCTTGTTAATCTCCCTGCGTACCCGTACAAGTTGCTCGGCCTGCCCGGCGATCGGAATTCCCTTGATCAGTACAACATCCGGTTTATCCAGGGGGTGAATTTTGTTCGCTTCAGGATCAGACATCGGGTTGTTCCTCACTTGCCGATTCGATGTTTATCTCTTCCCGCATAATCATAAAAAAAATCAGGTGATCAGTTCCTCCTCGCCGCCCTTTACGATAATGATGTCACCCTGGTCCTCAAGCTGCCTGATTATGTTAACAATACGCTGCTGCGCTGTTTCCACGTCCTTGAGACGGACCGGACCCATGAATTCCATCTCCTCCTGGAGCATGCTTGCAGCCCGCTTCGACATGTTCTTGAATACCTTGGTCGCCACCTCTTCGGATACGCCCTTGAGTGCCAGCGAGAGTTCCTTCGTGTCAACTTCCCTCAGGACCTGCTGCACCGAGCGATCATCGAGATGGATGATATCCTCGAAAACGAACATCATGTTTTTAACCTGCTCGGCGAGTTCCGGGTCCCGGTCCCCAAGAGCCTCCAGGATCGCTTTCTCCGTTCCGCGATCGACCTTGTTTAAAACCTCAACAAGGGACTGGACACCTCCGGCAGATGAAAATTCCTGGGACAGGATGGCCGACAGGTTTTTCTCCATGACCCTTTCGATCTCGCGGATAACTTCCGGGCTGGTCCGATCCAGAAGCGCGAGCCGCATCGCCACCTCGGCCTGCTTCTCGGCATCCAGGGCACTGAGAAGCATCGAGGCCTGGTTCGTTTCAAGATAGGCCATTACGAGCGCGATCGTCTGGGGATGCTCGTTGATTATAAAATTCGTGATCGCCTGCGGGTCGGTACGCCTTACAAAATCGAACGGGCTTACCTGGAGAAATGTCGACAGCCTTTGTACGACTTCCTCGGCACGGGCCGATCCGAGAGCTTCCTCCAGGACCGAACGTGCATAATCCACTCCACCCATCGTGATGTACTGCTGGGCCACGCCGATCTCATGGAAATCCCGGTAAACATCATCGATAAGATCGGAATCGATCTTGCCGATGTTCGCGAGTTCCATCGTGATTATCTCGACCTCGGAATCGGTCAGGTACTTGTAAATTTCCGCCGCCGAATCCTTGCCGAGGGCAGCCATAATGACCGCGGCTTTACGTTTTCCTAATATCTTTGCCATTACACAAAAGTATACTATGCGCAGGCATAGTTCGGGAGGGTTTAATCTCCCTGTATTAATATTATTATCGTCTTAATATACCTTAATGTGTCGCAATATCAGGCTCGATTATGTCTCATTTGTTAATCACTGTTGTCCAAAACAAAATTTCATCAATCGGGGAGTGCCTCGAATGGTCCTTTAGTCCGATAGCATCCGGCGGCAAAACCCCGGTTGGTACATACAGCGATGCATCGATCGTTCACTATCAGCCTGACGACTGCCGGTAAAACCTGTTAAGGTCTGATTAATCAAACTTAAATATGTTTTTTATATTTGATTATAAGTAAATAACTCGCCATGTAACTAATTTTTTTGATATAATGTTTTACCGAATCTTTATTTATTACCAAAAGATTCTGTAACTTCGGTGAGGGCAAGTAAGAAAATTTATGGAGGTCTAGTTATGCATAATCTGATCAAGGTTACGCAACAAATTTTTATATTCTCTTTAATAACGGTCCTGATTGCCGGTTGTTCATCCGGTGGATTAAATCCGACACAACCACCCATATCGGAGCAGGGTGAAAGCCCGCTGCTGACCGATACCGGCCTGCCAACTCATGAATCGAGCAGCACGGCTGGATTAATGCCGGTGGGATTCTACGATGTGACCCTGGACCTGGAGTCGGGCGAGGCTGTAATCACACCGCTTCGCACAACCGATATAACGCTAAATATCATGAATCTGCTCCAGACGCCACTGGGTAACCCGGCGAATTTCCTCATCGAAATCACCGACCTCAGCCAGTTGGCGGATGGAATCATCGGTGTCGATATCACTGTCAGGCATCCATTCGAAATGTCGCAATATACGGCATTCGACGCTATGCTGATCATGTATAGTGACGGCTCGATCGTGAGCGATGAGGACCCGGATGTTAACTACCCGGGCACCGACGATTTAAGGCTCCTGAATGCCGATGGTTATACCCGCTGGATGAATCCTGTCGAGTTTACCTCGGGCAACCTCTTCGGGTTTCTCGAGGGCAATTTCGGTACTAAGGACGGCGGTTTCACAGCCACTATAAACGGTTACAAATACTATCCAACCGGTATCGAAGCGACCGAAACCGTCCATGACTTCTTCACCGATCTGGCAAATCTGGTAAAACGTGGCGCATGGATGCCAGGTTCCGCGGTCCCCAGGAACTTTATAATCCAGTTCCCAAAGGAAGACGGGGAAACAGTGGTCAGGTTCCAGTATGGATTTATTGTCCGCTGGGAACCTGCTCTGGATGAGTATGGCGATCCCATTCCGGATCCCAAACTCGCGGACTTCCCACTCAACGCGAATATGCCTGAAGCGGTTCATATCGCCGTGGATTCATCATCAAGTACGGCTTATTACATTGATGAAACCCAAAAAGGCGGGAATCTGATTCTCGATTTGACAATCTACGACTGGCAGGCGGTGTTAACTCCAGGCGGTGCCGCGGAACAGATTATAGAACTTATTGTTGAAGCTCCATCGGGAATGATCGCAGGCGGTGTTTCATTCTCAACTACAGATATACTGAACGCGCAGGCATCCTCGGGTCCGACACACACTCAGACGATTCTCGAAATCCCGAATGTTGTGCCGACAGGTCTTTACGAGGAAATCCTGATTACCGTTCGGTCAACCGACCCAACCACCTATGACCAGGGTTTCGGCACTCCCTTCCCGGAAGGCGCGCATCTAGCCGCATACCAGCGTGCCATTGTCGACATAAAAGATTACATCCCGAACATTGCGCCTGTGATCGATGAAATTAACGGTGAAACCATGGTCAACTGTTTCATCGGTGAAGAGGAATACACCGTAACGGCGCATGATCCCGATCCCGGCGATACGCTCACCTACAAGTGGGAGGTCACCCCGGATGCAGTGCTTCCAACATTTGCCGACCCGCTGAGCACGACCGACATCTGTGTTGTCGACTGGGCCGATAACGATATATATCCATACGGTGAATGGGATGTCTGGGTGCAGGTTTCGGACGGTATCGCATTTGTCAGGGACCACCTGGATGTGACCAAGTCCGATGAACAGCTTATCGCGGGGATGATCCTGGCCGATCCCTTACATGTCAGCGATGTCACCTGCGATATCACCGGCGAGTATACCGCTCAGGCAAGCGACTGCAATCCGGACGCGATTCTCGAGTACAGGTTCATCCGCAAATTCACAACGGATGAAACTCCCCCTGATTCTGTTGATCCTGACTGGACCGCCTGGCAACCCGGCCCGGTATGGGTTGTCGACTGGGACAACACCGAGCTCGGCGTGTGGCAAATCTGGGCGCACGTACGGGAAACTGCTGATCATGCCGTCGAGGATGTCTCACCCGCATTTGCGGTTGAGCGGATCAATTCAATTCCATATGTCTACATGGTTTATGGACCTGACAAAGTAGACTGCACCAACACTGATGCATTATATGATGCGGGCATTGTGGACGACTGCGATGCAGGTCAGGTACATGCCCGATGGTGGGGAATCTCGGAGACACCTTCTCCCTCCGGTGCGGACTGGACTGAATTTTCAAGCAATAATTTCGTCATCGACTGGTCAGTATTTCCAACCGGATTATATTACATCTATCAAAAAGCACATGATGGTTTTGTTGAATACACATGCGGTAATCCTCTCGATATTGAGCGGGTCAATACCCCTCCCACTGTCCCGACACCGACGGGTCTCGATACGGTTTACTGTGACACGGTAACCGATTACACCTGCGATGTTGAGGACTGCGACACCGGTGATATTCTCACAACCCAATATTATCTTTCAACAGATAAAAATACGCCAATTGGCGGAGAATGGATAGCTTTCACAGGCAGCACATTCACTCCCGATTTCTCATCCACTCCCAATGGAGAATGCTACCTGTTCGCACGAGCTGACGATGGACATGGCTGGGTTGTATGTGCTCAGTCGTTTAAAATGATGAAAGAGAACACGGCACCGGTTGTCGGGACACCTTCCGGAAACACCGATGTAGATTGCACAACTCTGGAAACGTACACGGTCGATATCTCCGACTGCGATCCCGGTGACCTTGTGCAGTCCTGGGCGCTCTCAACGGAACCCGACGACCCCGGCAGTAACTGGAATAGTTTCACCGGAAATTCATTTGAAATCAACTGGGAAAAATACTATGTCAAGCCATTGTATCTCTTCGTAAAAGCAGAAGATGGAGATGCTACAACCATCTGCGACCCGTCTCTTGCGATTGTTAACAATAATGCCGCTCCTGTGCTGGAACATGCACCGGAGGGTCAGACCACAATAGTCTGCGGCGGCGAGGAAGATTACAATGTCGGCTTATGCAGCGACTGCAACCTTGATGCAAATGTGCATCGCTACTGGATTATTTCAAGCACCGACACTCTTCCCCCACCCGGCGCACAATGGACAGAATTCCCATTCGCGGATGATAAAATCAAGGTCGACTGGTCCGGCGTTGCCGTCGGAACCTGGTATGTCATCCAGAAAGCCGACGACGGAACCGATGTTTCCTGGAACAGCCTTGAAGTATCCGTTGAAGAAGGCGATCTGGAAGTTGGAATTCCCGATGGTCCCACTACTGTAGACTGTGAAGATACCGCTGCAGGATACAATGTTAAGATCGAGGACTGCGACGGCGGTCCTGAACCCGATCGCGAGTGGGGATTGAGCTTCACAAACGATCCCGGCGCAGCAATCGGCTGGTATGTTTTCTCCGATGAATCTTTCATTGTAAACTGGAGTCAGTTCCCGAACGGCTCATCGGGCGATGTTGATTACTACATGTTCGTACGGGCCGATGAAAATGAGGGAGAAGGCTGGATATATGGCGACGCGCTTGTCGTTCATCGACTGAATACAGCGCCGGAATCGCCAGATGCACCCTCCGGCCCAGAAAGTGTAACCTGCAAAGGGGGTCCATATTGGTACGAATTCGGCACCGTTTTTGACTGTGACTTTAACGAGGATCTGACCCGTCATTGGGCTGTCAGCACGGACGAGGCTTTCCCGCCGCCTGACGGTCCCGACTGGCATGAATTCGTCGGCGGAGGCGCGATGGTCAACTGGACCGGTATACCGGTCGGGTATGGCTACCTCTGGCAGAAGGTTTCCGACGGCTGGGAAACCAGTTACTGCAAACGGTTAAAGGTAACAATGGGCAATTCGACTCCGGATCAACCATCCATACCATCCGGAGCGCACGTCGTCAACTGCGTCACAGGATTGGTTAAGCAATATACAACAAGCGCATTTTCAGACTGCGATGTCGAGCAGCCGGAATTGACTCACTGGGGCGTTAGCACGGTCAACAACTCAGGCACTGTCGGCACCTGGTATTCCTATCCCGGCACTCAGATCGGAGTCGACTGGGGCAACTACACGCCCGATGTCTATTACCTGTTTTTAAAGCATAGTGACGGAATAGGTAATAGATACAGCCTTTCGCTCCAGGTGACCTATGCTAACACTGCACCGAGCGTCACCACTCCCACCGGTCCTTCCGCAGTCAGTTGTACAGCGCCATTACAGTACGATTTCGGAGCGGTAAATGACTGCGATTCGGGCGATACTCACACCCGCTGGTATGCGATCAATTATGATGGTGAAAAATATCCGCCAGCAGGCCCGGATTGGGTGGAGTTCGCAGGACCAACCGCAGATGTCGATTTCACAGGCACTACTCTTGGCACCGCCTATCTTTGGCAAAAGGTCCATGACGGTCATGTTGAGAGATTCTGCTTAACACCGAAGCAGGTTACGATGAATAACACACCCCCGTCGGTCCCGCACATAATGAGCGGCCCCATGTCGGTGGACTGTGAAGGCGGACTCATCCAGGAATACACGGTGATCCCGTTTAATGACTGCGACGTCGGTCAGGTTACCAATCGCCGTTGGGGCAGAAGCGACACTACCAACCACGAGGATGTGGCGCAATGGATTGCGTTCACGGGAAATGAGTTCGATGTGGATTTCAACGATTTCCCATTCGGAATCAGTTCGCTCTTTGTCCGCGACTATGACGGATGGGCGTATGCCTATAGTGACTACCGGTCCGTTAACCTTGTAAACCTTCCCCCGACGAAGCCGGACACTCCTTCGGGACTCACGCCGGTGTACCTGGCTGAGGATGATCCCGGGCAATATTACACCTTGGGAACCGCCTATGATTGCGGACCGAATCAGATAGTCGAGCAGCGCCACTGGTGCGTTGGCGACAATCCGTCAACGCCGAATGGTACCTGGAATTTATTCCCGACCGCTCAAACATCGATTCAAATATGGTGGCCGAACTTTGGTCCCGGTACATGGTATGTGTGGCAGAAGGCAAGCGACGGCCTTCTGACATCCACCTCGGACCCACTCGAGGTCCAGGTCGGCATAACCAGCGAGGATGTGATCTACGTTTCTGAATCCGGGATCGATGTCTGGCCCGGCACATGGGACCAGCCGGTAAGGAACATCTCCGTGGGTTTGGATAAGGCCGAAGCATCCGGTTATGACAACGTGTTTGTGGCTATCGGGGACTACTATGAAACTGAGAGATTGGACCTGGTGGACGGTATTAACATCATGGGTGGACGTGACGAGGATGAATACTGGCCTGAGCCGGTTGGAATAGACTGTAGCCATCTTCACGGGCCTCACCAGGCTGTTCGCGGCCATACAATAATTTCCCCCACTAAGATCAGGAAGATGCGAATAACATCTGCCAACGGCAACCCCGGCATTTTTAACCAACTGAACTCTACGCCTGTTTTCCTCTATTTCTGCGATCAGGACCTGAGATTTGAGCGATGTAGATTTCACGCGGGAGACGGGGCACACGGCGATAACGGCGGGACTGGGATAACGGGCGCAAATGGTGGTTACGGTGGTTACGGGGAGGATGGCTGCGAAAATGATGTAAACCCCCCTGGTTGCGGCTCATGCTCCGAGCCCGCGCCAGGCCTTCCAGGTTCCAGTTCCTGTGGCATGTTGGGAGGACTGGGCGGACATCCAGGTCATGGCGATAACGCACCTGATTCTATAGGGGATGATGGAGATCCCGGCGTGGCTCCAGACGGAATTACCCCTGGAGGTGCAGGAGGCCAATCACAGAATATGGATGGCGATCCGGGTTCGGATGGCGCTGACGGAGCTGAAGGTGGTGGCGGCGATGGCGGCGATGGTGAAGGTTCCATTTTCCTGGGTGTCTGGTTCGGTTCTCCGGGAACCAACGGCGAACCCGGTGTTCACGGCGCCGGCGGCAGCGGCGGCACTATGAATAGCGGGTGCGAATGTTATGGCGGCGCTGGTGGCGGCGGCGGCGGCGGCGGTTGCGGCGGCGGCAGCGGTCACTACGGCAGTGGTGGCGGCGGCTCATTCGCCTTTTACTGTTATGATTCCTCGCCCACTCTCGACGACTGTGTCTTCTATGCCCACTTCGGGGGTGACGGTGGCGATGGCGGCTTCGGCGGAACCGGCGGAAGCGGGGGCCCCGGCGGTTTGGGAGGTTTAGCTACTAATGGTTGGACTAAGGCCGGTGACGGCGGCGACGCCGGCGACGCCGGCGATGGCGGCCGCGGCGGCGGCGGCGGTGGTGGAGTCAGCTACTGCATCTACAAGGTGGGAGATCCTATACCTATCCTCATAAGCCCGGGATTCTCCACGAGCATAGCCGGCCAAGGAGGAGAAGGTGGCGATTTCGGTCCACCGGGAGACGGTGAACACGGACTCAAAGGTGAAAAGAACTGGTAGTGCGGCTGATTATCGCTGACTGTAAATATGAATAATTCCAGACCCTCCCAACGGGAGGGTCTTTTGTTATTATGTCCCGACTGAGGCAGGAAGTGTAAAAAAGGGGACACCTGCTTTTC
>DAOVJF010000172.1 GCA_030673355.1 Planctomycetota bacterium
AACCATCGGTTTGTGATATTTATCAGGGTTAGTTTTAATGTCTTCGGCAAGCAGCTCTTCCTTGGAACCGCCGATCTCACCCGCTATCACAACCAGGTCAGTGTTTTCGTAATTCATTGCAACAGGTACGAGATCCTGGAATGTCGAACCGTTCGCGCCGTCGCCGCCTATTCCAAGTACCGCGTTCTGTGCGATCCCGGCACTCGCAAGAGCATCCGACAAGTGATACAGAATCGCACCGCTTCGCGAGATAATTGTCACCCCATGCGGTCCGGCAATACCGGGTTCGACCTCCTCAGGATAAAACACGTCCGGAAGCATCCCGACCTTGATTCCTTCAGGCGGAAATATAACACCGGGTGTATTTCCACCAAACATGACAGTCTTATGTTTCCGGCAGGCGACGAGAATATCCCTTACATCGCGTAGCGGGATCCCTTCTGTAATAAGCATGACCAGGGGGATACCGGCTTCGATGACCTCAAGAGCTGCGTCCCTGGCACTGGTGAAATGTTTCCATATGGAAACCGCAGCGATATTCGGATGTTCCTCGAGACAGTCGGCCACGGTGTCATATACCGGGATCGTCTCGTGAATTCTCTGGCCACCGCGTCCGGGTGCGATTCCGGCAGTGACTGTCGTACCGAAGTCACGCATCAGTCCGGCATGTCTGGTTCCCTGTCTTCCCAAACCGACTACAGCGGTCTCGACTGTTTGCGTAACTTCAATTGACTTGACCAGGTCCGGCCTGGCGTGCCTTATCAAGTGACAGAGCATTCCTTTATGGGCGGGTACTCTTTGCATTTCTTTTCTCCTGTCAGGCAGTTAAATCTCAATAGTTAATACTTAATCGGGCACTGATTTAAAAATTTTCACCGGGTCTATTTAGCTGCAGTTGCAGTTTGCTTTTCCTTAACTTTAAACCCAAGGGCGATACCGTCCTTGATTACATCGGCCATAATTTTTTCGTTCCCGACTATGATGTCCAGGTATTCCAGGGCTTCGGGTGTCTCAGCTTTAGCCTTTTCGAGGAATTGCCTCGCGCTCGGAAGTTCGGTACCAACCATCCTGCCGACCACCGGTAACATCCTCTGGCCCTTTTCGTAACGGTCCCTGAGTGCCTTGATCGTTCCACGGATGAAAACATCGCAACTTGAAATCCCTCCGAACCGGGAAGTGATAATCAGGTCGACAATTTTCTTGTCCATAAGAAGGTGGAACATCTCTGCTATGGCAGCCAGCGGGGGGCCGCCGCCAGAGTCCATGAAATTCACCGGGACAACTTTCCCATCGAAAAACCGGTCGCCGACATTGGCTGTTTCATCGATCGAGAAAATTCCGTAACCGGCTCCACCGGGCACCAACCCGACGTAAAGCTTGTCCGGATCGCCAACTGCATCTTCCGGAAGGAGGTCGACAAACGGGAACCCGGCATCTCTTGCCCTTTGCTCATCTTTCGTAAGCTCGGACACATCATGCCGCGATTCCTTCAACCCAAGCATTTCGAACAATCCGCCCTGCCTGTATATGGCGTTGTCATCGATGACGACTTTTGCGTCTGCGGCAATAGCCTGTTTATCAGTGGTGATTATCAACGGGTTGATCTCTGCAACCTTACAGTCATAGGCCTGGTAGGTTGCGTACAATGACTTCACGGCGTCCTTGATGGATGCAAGAAGCATGTCGTCGCCGTTAAGTCCCTTGTTCAGGAATTCAGAAAATTCGTTAGCAATGTCTTCTGGAAGTTCCAGATCATTGTTTGGAATTTCCTTCTTCAGAATTGCATCCGGGTCTTCAAGGGCAACCTGCTCGATATCAACACCGCCCTTTGCGCTTGCCATCATGATGACGTTAAAAGTCGCAGGATGTGTGGTGATACCGACGTAGCACGCTCCCGCTTCCGATGCCATCTCCTCAATCAGCAGGATTTCAACGGGGTAACCTTTTATGGTGATGTTAAGCATGTCCTTAGCAATTGATTTCGCTTCCGCGAGATCTTTTGCTTTCTTAATTCCCCCGGCCTTACCCCGTCCGCCAATCAAGACCATTGACTTGACCATGGCAGGATATGATATTTCCAATCCGTCGAGATCGCCCGGAGAATGGATTACCCCGTACTGTTTGGGAATGGTCAGCCCCATAGTCCCGAACACTTTTTTCGCTTCATATTCGTAGAGTCGCACAGCAACGTCTCCTTTCAGTCAATTCACTGAAACGACAGCAACACGAATTGATGTTGCCGACGTTTTATTATTTATTTTTTTAAGACTTTTCATCCTTCAGAGCCTGGAGTGTATATGGAAGAAGCCCGCCGGCTTCGCTGATTGCTAGTATTTCAGGTGGTAATTTCGGGAATGAAAATTTTGTACCAGAGACTGTAATCATCCCGGCTTCAGCGTCGAGAGCAACCTTGTCTCCGTCCTTGTATGCTTCGACCGCATCAGGACATTCAACCAGCAGCAGTCCCTGGTTAATTGCCGCGCGGTAGAAAATCCTGGCATAACCTTTCGCGACAATCGCCTGGATGCCCACTGCTTTTAAGCCAAGCACCGGGTGTTCCCTTGAACTTCCGCAGCCGAAATTCTTACCGGCGAAAATCAGGTCGCCCTCACCGACATTGCCCGCGAACTGAGGGTCCAGGTCTTCAAGAAGGTGGGGTTTAATTTCCTCGGCTGTGCTGCATGTGTAGGTATACTTGCCGGGAAAAAGCATATCGGTGTTGATGTCATCGGAATATTGCCAAACCTTCATTTAAACACCTCCTCAACGATTTCTCTTGGGTCGGTCAGGCGACCGGTGATGGCCGACGCCGCGACGGTAGCGGGGCTGGCGAGGTATCTCTCGGCTTCAGTACTGCCGGTCCGGCCCTTGAAATTACGGTTGGCGGTGCTGAGGCATCTCTCACCGGGAGCAAGCACACCCTGGTGTGCGCCAAGACATGGACCGCAACCAGGGGGCAGAATCACGCCACCCGCACGAGACAGACGGGCGATAATTCCGCGATTGAGCGCCGCCTCAAAAACTTCCTTAGAAGCCGGAAGGACAAGAAACCTGGCGCCGGGTGGTATTTGATGGCCTTCAAGTATATCCGCAGCTATTTGCAGGTCGCTGAGCCTTCCATTAGTACAAGTTCCCAGCATGAACTGGTTAAACTGGAGACCTTCCATTTCGCTGACCGTTTTCACGTTATCCACTTGATGGGGACAGGCGATGACGGGAACAATTTCGCTAAGGTCATAATGGAGTTCCCGCATGTACTCGGCATCCGGATCTGCCCAGACAGGCTCGTACTTGGCCAATTTCGCTTTCTCAGAGCAGGGGTAACCTTCCGTTACCTCGTCTATCGGGAATACCGCGATCTTAGCGCCCATCTCGACTCCCATATTGGCTATCGTGAAACGTTCATCGATAGAGAGCGAGATGACATTACCGTGAAACTCCACCGCACAATAGTTTGCGCCATCGGCGCCGATGTCGCGTATGATTGTGAGCACCAGGTCCTTGGCAGAGACGGCGAGATTAAAATCACCTGACAAAACTATCTTTATGGTTTCTGGAACCTTGAGCCACATTTTACCTCTGAGGAGAAGAGCGGCAGCTTCCGTTCGATCGATTCCGGTACCGAATGTGCCAACAGCACCATATGAACAGGTATGGGAGTCGCTCCCGACAACGATCCTTCCCGGCATAGCAAGGCATTTCTCCACCATTACCTGGTGGCATACGCCCTGACCTAAATCAAAGAAATTCTTGATTCCGAAAACTGTAGCGAATTCACGCGCTTTTTGATGATTGATAGCGGTTTTCTCGCTTGCGGCCGGGATTACATGGTCCAGGACAATTACCAGCATTTCCGGACGAGCCACGCCGTACTCCAATAGCTCCTTTTCAATCTTGCCGATAATGGCTGCAGTGTTGTCGTGTGTAAGCAGGTAATCAGGCTCAACGATGACAATCTGACCTGGTACTACCTCCTTCTGGCCTGAGTGCATGGCCAGTACTTTCTCAGCAAATGTTTTACCCACGACTGCTCACCCCCGATGCGGTTTTCAATAATCCGCCCCTTCGATAAATATTCATCTGGACTTCCGAGAACGGCTGTCCGTCGATTTCATCGCCTGATTGTAAAATAATCCTGCCAGTCTCAAGGTCGACTTCAATATCCTGGCCGCTTTCGAGACCGGTCGATACAAGGTCGGCATTCACAATCGGGAATCCCTGGTTGATAGCGTTACGCTCGTAAATCGCGCCGAACGATTCAGCAATAATCATTGAGACACCAAGGCTCTTGAAACAATCAACTGCCTGCTGCCTTGATGACCCCGCCCCGAAATTCTTGCCGACAACGACAATATCCCCTGCCCGGGCTTTCTTGCTGAAATCCTCCCAGCCCTTAAGGTTGTCGAACGTATACTGCCCCATCTCATCGAGATCCGTTATCGCAAGGTACCGGTTGTGGTAGATCATGTCGGTATCGATATTGTCCTCGCGGATTATCCATACTCTGCCCTTGAAACTAACCGGCTTAAGTCCGGCTTCAACTTCAAGAGCAGCCACAGGAGCTTCCTTACCGGCATCACCTGTTTTGAAAAGAACAGGCTCACCGGGAATATCACTGGCGAGGGTTATCACACCTGCGACAGACGATGCGGCTACAGTCGCGGGCGATGCAAGGTAAACTTCACCCTTGCCCTGCTTCCCGGCGAAGTTCCGATTACCTGTGCTGATTGTAATTTCACCCGGACCGTTCTGCCCGATCTGCCCGGCCGCGCATCCCGCACAACCGGCATTACCGATAAGCGCTCCTGCATCCTTGAAAATTCCGATTAAACCTTCATCCAGTGCCCGTTTCCAGACCTCATCGGTCGCCGGAACGATTTTCAATACAACTCCCGGTGCGACTTTCCTGCCTTTAAGAATATCCGCCGCGGCTTTCAGGTCTTCAAATCTACCGTTCGTGCAGGATCCTAGAAATGCTGAACCAATCTTAGTTCCCTTAACACTCTCCACATCGACAACATCCTCAGGATGTCCCGGCCTTGAAATAAATGGCTGAAGTCCTTCAATATCGATTTCTATCGTCTTTGTGTATTCCGCATCGGGATCGGCAACTACAGGCTCAATTTTTCTGCCGGTCGCTTTTTCGCAAAAATCAAGAACCGCTTTGTTTGGCGTAAACAGGGCGATAATCCCACCCATCTCGGTGACCATCGACGCCATAGTAATACGTCCGGGAAGGTCTAACGCATCAACCGTGTCACCGTAAAATTCCGCTGAATATCCAAGGAGACCGTTCGCTCCCGTTTCTTTCAAAATCGCCAGCGTTATATCCTTGGGCGAAGCAGCCGGTGACGGTGTGCCTTTCAATACAACTTTGAGCGATGGCGGCACCTTGAACCATACCCTTCCATTCGCCCAGGCCTGGGCGATATCGAGGTCCCCCATGCCCTGACCGAACGCACCGATCGCGCCGAGGATATTCGCATGGGAATCGGTTGAAACAAAAGTCGATCCCGGCCATGCCAGTCCGTCGTCAATCGCCAGATGAGTTCCTATCCCTCTGTCTATATCAAATACCTTAATGCCATACTCCCTGGCAAACTCACGACATATCTGCTGGTTTGTGGCGTACTTCTGGTCCGATCCGCCTGGATTGCAGTCGAACGTGAAAAATGTTTTCGACGGGTCATTAATGCCAAGTCCATTGTCGCGAATATTTTTTACGACATTTGCCCCACCGAAATCACGGGCTACACGAGTGTCGATTTCGATATCCGCGATATCACCCGGTTTCACTTCGTGCCCGGCATGAGAACCAAGTATCTTCTCAATGATTGTTTTACCCATAATTAACTCCGAATTTACGGCGAAGCTGTCGCTCCGCTTTCTTTTTAACAGGGTAATGTACTGGGTACTATTAACTACTGAATAAGAATTCCTTTGTTCATCATAACAAGCGGATTAAAGGTCGCGAAATCCGCCTGGTGAATCAAAACCGTCTCGACAACCTGAGGTCGTCCATCGCCTTCCTTGGCATGGCATCCGACAGTGTTAACAATTTCTTCCGACAAGCCGACTTCAGCAGTGAGAATCGCTCCGGATATAGGGTGCCTCGCGCACATGCCGCTGCGGCTTTTCCTGTAACCGCCTGAGCCATCAGGTTCAATTTCGAGAAGCTTCCCGACATCAT
>DAOVJF010000204.1 GCA_030673355.1 Planctomycetota bacterium
AAAAAAAACCGCCTTCCGGCGGTATCTGGCATTGGTTTCAAATACTTTCAGGTCTTTGTATTGCTAACGTTAATTCTTCGTGGCACAAAGGTAGATGATCGGACCATCCTCGGACACCTGCGCCCAGTGTGATGATCCTGCGGGCAGCTCAATTCGATCGCCTGCTTTCAGTTTGATCTCCTTGCCTTCGATTCCAACTACCAGACTGCCCTGGACAATCCAGCGCATCTCATCCTCATCATGAGTGTGTTCCGGATAAAACTTTCCGGGTGCATCGCTCCAGGTGTAGCAACGCAAGCCTTCATCAGCTACCAGGCCCCTGATCATTTCAAGGTTCGGTTCACCTTGCTTTTTTTTCTTCCAGCGTGTTACCTTCATATATTACTCGCGTCCTCCTGTAGTTCAGGCTTGTTGGCCCAGATTTATCCACAATTTCATGATATCAAATTTTACGATATTTTCAAGTCAAACAAGGCTCAATCCGGGATTTTCACTTATTACCCTCTCTATATTCTGATTTCAATGCTTAAATGCCACAATATCTGTCGGGTAATCAGCTACATAGGCTCGGTCCGGTTATGGTAGAATACGTCGAAGTGCCAGGCCAGCATTGGAAATATTCCCGCTCCATCAGAATTATTTGCTTTATTCTGGCAATCTTATGCCTTGTTGCCGAAGGATTGGTTATTCTTTCAATGAGAAAATATTTCCCCCAGGGGTTTGCACCAGCCAGTCCAGTAACAAAACCAACTGGTATTTATTCTGCACCTATGGGTCAAACGCATTTCTTCCCTGACATCGAACGGTTCGAGGCGATAAGGGATCAGATTTTAGACGATCTTGGAGACATTCAGGATCTCCAGGCTGATATTCTGATTCCTGAGCTGCGCAACTGGGCCCGACTGCAGGCGTCCAACCGATCACTTGAAATCAATAGCCGGGATCCCAGTGTCATAATAGAAATGATGCATGACGGGAAAGGGGCGAGCTGCAAACCGTTCGCGGATTTGTTTATCGCGGCCTTGGATTCTTTCGAAATCCCCGCGAGAAGGGTAGGGCTTTACACTGCCCCTGGAATCAATGTCCCGTCCCATTCAACTGTAGAAGTGTGGACCGGCGACCGCTGGGTCATCCAGGATCCTACTTTCAATGCGGTCGCGATCGGTGCCGAAGGGTTCGCTCTCAATGCATGGGAGATTCGCGATCACTACAGGGAAGGGCTTGATGTAACCTGGGTACAGGATCGTGATGAAACAGCACCGAATATGGAAACCTACCGGGATTCCCCTGCTTCACTGTACAACATCCTGATTTATCACAATTATGAATATCCCCTCGATAAATCCAGATTGGAAATCCTTGCGGTCAAATTCCTGGAGCGATTCACCGGGAAAGTACAATCAGTATTTTCAGCCCCGGATGGCTTTCCATTGCCGGGATTTGTGACGTCTGGAATAATAGACCGGGTTCTTCTGGCACTGGCGGTAATTTTTATCTTCGGCGCGATATTTGTCCGCACAAAAGGAACCTGATGTATAATTACTTTTTATGAGTTGGGCGACTCCCTGAAAGGCAATCATGGCAGACATTGAAAAATGGACACCTGGAACTAACGCAACCGATCATTTTGGCAACCGGTTATCTAATGATCTTGTCTTTTTCCAGCCTCCGCCTGACGAGATCGGAGAGGTCATTCAGGCTTATTCTACAATGAAGATGGATATAACGTCCGAAGACCCATTGTCCGAGAGTAACCAGAAATCACCGATTCGGCAAATATTTGATAAAACTAAAAACCTGGCTTTCATATTATTCTTAATATATTTAGCTTACCTGTATTTTATTAAAGACGACGTCAGGCTTGTGAGTATCCTGTTTGGTATTTTCAGTCTTGTTGTCACGATATTTTTTATGGTCATTTCATTTAGAAGGTTCTTCAAACCTAAATATTCCTGCACTTTTATCGGCACACAAGGTGGCGCAGTATACAAGCAAAAAATGGATAAGACCCACAAGGATGAAGAATCAACAATCATACTGTTTAAAGAATTTTCTAAGCTCACCACCACATACGATTACGATGCTTCATACTCCAGTTATCCAGAAGCGATAAGAAGTCTTGTTGGTGATTCTGATGTGTACAGGTTCGTCTGGGAAGGTGATTCGGGATTCCAGATACTGCATGGGGGATTCGATCCTGAAACTATCCTGGATGAAAAGGATAATTTATATCACTTCGTACTTAGCCTTGAAAATTCCTGGACCAAGTATGTAACTGGACACCTAATCGATGAGCTTGAGATGAATGGAAGTCTGGCTTTTAAGCTGAGCAGCCATGAATGGTTCAATCTCACCAAAGACAATATCGAAATCCACAGATTGAATGAAACCCAAAAGTACAAACCCTCGGAAATTAAACGCATCTACCTTGACAAAAACCAGGGAATTATAGAATTTCACCAAAATGCAAAGGGGGAATTTCTTAAGAACAATCAATATAATTTTTATATTAGCAAAGTCCCGAACCTGAGAGCATTTGAAAATTTGGTTCGGAAATTATATGGGATTGAATGCAATATTGCGGATAGAATCCTGGAAGAAATGGTTCGCTTCAAAGCAATCCTTCAAAGAAAATAACGGTCAATATTAATTTTTACTGATATTGTCACTCCCCCTCAGACTCCCTGTTCAGAACGCTCCCGACGGTTGATGTTTCAAGGAGAACCCTGTCCCACAGATCACCTGGTACGCGGTAAATAACAATTTCGGGACCGGTGATTTTATTATCCTCCGGAACAAACCGGGCTTCCTCAATAAGGTAATTATCCACGAGACGGTAATACTCCATGAAAACCGCGACAAGTTCCGGAAACTCCCCGGCCGCGCTCTCACGCATATACCTGTCGCGCGTGTTACTGGAAATTATCACCCAGTCCGGCTGAACCTGTATCAGGGTATCGAGCGGATCTAGGACCGGACCGCCTCGCGCGAATAAAGGTGTGATTTCGACTATCACGTACCATGGTTCGGGAACGAGTGGAACAAGCAGACTTGTATTTAGATTCGGGCCGCCCTGCTCCTCCACTATTACGCTGTGAGCGGGGATATTATCCTCCACCCATTCGAGCGCGAGCTCACGGGTATCGGTCATTGTCAGAACGCGCGCGTCGTTTGAAATTACTTTGAAGCCATACACGCTGACCATGAAAAATACGACAACCGCTCCGACCATGATCATCCGTGGTTTGTTCAGTATGGTGTGAACTGACAGCCTTTCGAATAACCATGAAATCCCGAGTACGAAAAATGGGATCAGGGGAACAAGGTACCGGTCGGAGAAAACGGTAAGCGGCGCGAGTCCGATTAAAATAAATAAGAAAGCTAGAAGAAGGTGCCATTTTCTCCGTAGCCCTGTGAAAAACCCTATCAAACCGATAAGCCCGACCGTTGTCCAGACCCAGCCGGAATCTCGAATCAGCCTGGCGATCGACGCCATCCAGATCCCGCCTCTCGCTTCCATACCGATATGTCCGGTCTGGACATGCCACCCGATCGTCATTATGTCCCTGAGAAACTGTTCGTAATCGATCAATGCGAAAGGTGTAGTTATCAGAAAAGTTATAATGACTGTGGCCGCCAGCCTGAAAATGAAAATTATCCGCCCTGATATCCCCATTCCAGACGGAGCCAGCAGGATAATTAATCCAAGCGGTATTGATAGCACGGCAACAGGATATTTGGTGCCTGTCCCGAGCCCGATCATAATGGCCGCGAATATTCCGCTCCAGACAATGCCCTTAAATTTCTTTTCAATTGCTGTACTACCCCTTGATTTACATAACTCAAGATACAACCTGTCCATGAAAAATAACGCTGCCAGGAAAAAGAATTCCGCCGGAATGTCGGGTGTTATAAACCTCGAATGCCGGATCATTATCGGGTGAAACGCTATCAGGGCCGATGCTGCTAAAGCCCATGGAACACTCAGTAACCTCCTGGAAAAAATGAACATCAACCAGACAATCCCCGCACAGAAAAGGACAGTCGTTAACCGTCCAAGATAATAAAATCCCGATGGGGCTCTGAGGGCATACGCGATAAAACGGTCACCGGTGGGAATATCGACTAGTTCATCACTTTCCCATGCGCCGGTCAACTTCCCGGCCTGGTACCATATTCCGTACTCGAAACCCAGGATGTAGATCTGAAAACTCGGCCAGTGGAACGCGCGTGGATTCCAGTCGCCCGTCGCCACCCCGTACTGGGCACGGGACACAACAACCGGCTCATCGGGATGAAACTGTTGCGGCAGGCCGAAATCAAGCCCCCACATCCTGATAACCACCGACAGGAGCACAATCAGAATAAGGAGTGTTACCGTTGAGATACCAGTCCGTGTGCCTGGCGATTTTTTCTCTTCGCTTTCGCCCATTTGGTTCAATGGGCATTATAAAGGAAAATGTACTAAGAGACTCTAACAAAATGAGTAAAATTCATGGGCTGGATGATGTAGAGGAAGAATTCAGAGACGCTACCGTAACAGAGGCACGACCGTCAGGGAGTGCACAAAACAGTAGCCCGTACGTAGGCAAGTGCTCATTTGAGCGTCACCAAATAATTCATCAATGCACTCCCTGACGGTCGTGCCTCTGAATGTTAGGGACTCCAAGTTACCTTTACCAGCTTCCATCCGGCGGGAGTTTAAAAAAAAGAGAAGGACGCCTTTGAATGGCGTCCGACTCTTGCTACCGAAATAGATCGATTGTTAATAAGATCGTGAACAGGTCGCCCTTACATAAGGGCGTTCTTGAGTTCGCTGCCAGGTGCGAAATGCGGGACTTTGCGTGCTTTGATCTTGATCTGCTCGCCAGTCTGGGGATTGATGCCCTTGCGCGCTTTTCGCTTTCTGACTGAGAAGGTGCCGAAGCCGATCAGTCGAACCTGATTGCCTTTCCTGAGCTGTTTCTGAACGATGCCAGTAAAGGCTTCAAGGGTACGCTTGGAATCGGCTTTGGAGAGACCAGTCTCTGTAGCGATAGCCTCAATTAATTCCTGTTTATTCATGCGACGCCTCCTTCTGAAGTGATATAAGATGTAATAGGTGTTATTTTCAAAAAAACCGCTGAACTTTAGTTGACAACTGGAGTTGTTGTATCTCAGTTGCCATCAGGCATAAAGCGGATTTCATTAATAACACAGTTTCAAGTATACATCACAAACGAGGTCTGTCAAGCTCCAAGCCTGATTTCATGCGGGTTTCACGGCTTTCAGGGTTAATTTCGTGTTATTTTTGATAATATCATCTTATTACAACAACTTTAAACGCCCCGCAATTCAACCCGGAGATAAAGCCACGCGGCGTGTTACCAGCTCTCCCGCTGTTCATCAGGGTTGCAGGACACTTGCATATATTGTAATGAACTTATGGAATGTATCAATCATGTTAAGCATTAAGCGGAACCAGGCACCATCATGCTCGAAACAAGTTTAAAAAAAATTTCCAAATATAAATTTTTAAAAAAACAATTAAAGGCAAAACAGAATTGATCCGTTTCAGTCCCGACACTTGAATGGTCCGACTGCCCGTGTATACCCTTATACATC
>DAOVJF010000598.1 GCA_030673355.1 Planctomycetota bacterium
CAACCTCCTCCTCGACAATCTTCTCCCCCCCCTGTGGACGAGCGAGCGCGACCAGCATCAGGGCAAGGGCTATCGCGGTGAAAAATGTCCGCCACTTGCCCCTTGACGACGGTTCGATATTCGCGATTTGTGCGAAAAGATCGGGTGAGGCGAAAGTATTTCGAGTCCTTTCACGGGCGTGTTCCAGCACCAGTGCCGCTATAAACAGAACCGGTACAAGAACAAGTAGCAGCAGTAATGTGGATGAATAGAAACTCATAATGTAAATCCTACGGCAGCGCCCTCCCCCAGACCTGTCTCGAAATCAGCTCAAACAACAGCATTACCAGTGCGGCAACAAGAACAAACTGGAACAATTCAGCGTAAGTAGTAAACCTCTGGCTCTCAATCTCATGTGTTTCTAAAAGAGCGATCTCATCGTAAATTTCCCTCAACGCATTTTCATCTTCGGCACGATAATATTTGCCGCCGGTAATATGGGCGATGTCCCGGAGCGAGTCCTCATCGAGCTGTGTGTACACGAGGCGTCCAAAATAATCCTTCAGGTAATTACCGGGATTGGTCGGATCGGGTATCGGAGTCGGCTCCCGGCTTCCAACACCGATTGTATAAATTCTTACGCCGGTACGGTTCGCGATTCGAGCCGCGGTTTCCGGGTCAAACTCTCCTGAATTATGTTCCCCGTCAGTGAGAAGGATCATCAGCCTGCTCTCGACATCCTGGTCGGGAAACCTTGCCGCCGCAGTCACAATCGCATCCCCGATCGCGGTACCATCCTTGCCGATATCACCAATTTTTATCTGGCTGATAAATTCTTCGAGGATTGCCGTATCGGTCGTGAGCGGACACTGGGTAAACGCCAGACCGGCAAAAACCACGAATCCGATCCGGTCATTCCGATTCTGGCTGACAAAATCCCCAAGGACCTCCTTTGCCGCCTCTGCCCTGTTGGGACTGAAATCCTCAGCGAGCATCGAAGATGAAATATCCAGGATAAGAAAAATGTCGATACCTTCGGTGGTGATTTTCTCACGGGTTTTACCCATCTGCGGACGCATAGCCGCGAGGATCACAAGCATGATAACGAGGATTCGGAAAATTAACGCCATATGCCTTGACGGCCTGCGAATTTTCCTGACACCCGGAATTCTGGCAAGTGTGGACGTAACCGGATACCGGATTCGCCATTTACGGTTCTTCTGGAAATTGATATAAATTGCAATTATGGCGGGAATAGCGAGGAGAAGCACTCCGGGCAGCCAGTAATACAGCCGCAGCTGGCCCAGTACAAACGCTCGATTTAACCAGTCAATGAATATGTCCATAATTACACAGTAATCCGCCCTGTACGGTAGACAACCGCAGGGCTGGTATGGTTCGCATTAATAATGATACCACGACGGGGGGAATAATCGTCGACAAGCACGTTCGACACGGAGAATTTCGAGGCTTGGGGGATGGAGATGTCTCACTGAGCTTGTCAACGGCACCCGAATTTTTTTTAATTGTATAAACAAATAATTGTTTGGACATATGTAGAATTGAGGGGGACACCTGC
>DAOVJF010000471.1 GCA_030673355.1 Planctomycetota bacterium
CCCAGAGTTCCTCAGTGCAGAATGTCTTTGCTTTTTCAAAATCTAATTCCCCAAAGGCACCAAAAAATTCCACAATTACGGTTTCGAGCGGTCCGAATGCGAATGTACCGGCAAGGGTTTCCGATGTCCTGGAATCAACTGGTTCCTCTTCCGGAATAACATCGGCCGATTCACCGAGTTCAGCGGGTTGCTCCGGTGGATCCTCACCAGCCGGGGCAGGAGTGTCTGAAGGACAGCCTGTTGCGGTGAGTACAAAGAGTGCGGTTAAAAACAGAATAATGAGGGGTAAAAAAGTTTTTTTCATCATGCCTCCCATCAGCATTATGATTCTAATTGTAATAACGGGAATTATTGCACATTGAAGACCACATTTTCAATTTTTCTCGATATCAGTTCTACTAAGTTTTTTTATCTAAAATTCAGGGGACGGATTATCGGAATATATCGGATAAACAACCTCAATGTCCGCCTCGGTCCAGATAGTGCTTCGCCATCCCATGATGAAAGGCGTTACACGGTCCTCGAGAAGCCTGCCGAGGATTTCCTCGCGCATCTCGGCAAGTGAAGGTTCATACGCATCGGATTGCTCGGTGGTTTTGATCAGGAACCACTTACCTCCAATCTCCAGTGGTTGTGAAACTCCACCGATCGGAAGCTCGAATGCTGTATCCAGCATAATCGTGTTTTCACCTGTGGCGGCACCGCGGGGAACAGACGCGCCAATGTCACCACCATAGGCCCGGGTGTTATCATCCTGGCTGACATCCATACAGACCGCTTCGAAACTCTCACCCGAAACAATCCGTGTCCTGGCAGCGGCGGCATCAGCTTCGGCTTCAACTATAATAATACTAAATCTTACAGTATCGGGTCTTGTCCAGCGATGAAGATTATTCAGGTAGTATTCCAGGATCTGTTCATCTGTAATTTCTATCTCGTGTTCTTCAATGATCTGCTGCCATTTTGTTCCGAGTACATCCAGGGCGGTGAGATGCCGGAGGAAGGTGGTATTAATGACAGTCTCCCCAAATGCGGCATCAAGGATACTCAGGCTTTCATCATCATAAACTCCCTGGAGGCTTTCACGGGTTTCAGCGGCGGTAACAATTACACCCATGGACTGGCCCTGCTCGACAAACAGGATTTCCTCAATCAACGATTCAATCGCGGCACTTCCGTTCTCCCTGAGAAGCCGGAAGAAAAACTCCACTTCAGTGATTTCCCTGTCATCAACATTAACCACGATCTCCGAAATAAAGCTCCCGTCTCCGCCGGGAGAAAAAGAATCCAGGAGATCATCGGTATAAATTGGATAAAGAATATTAATTCCCTCTTCAGCTTCAACCAACAGATCCATCATCCATTCTTCAAGGTGCGGCTGGACCAACTGGTCCATCAGACCGGCATGAATGTAATCGTACATATCTTCTAGCGATGGTTCATAGTAATCGGTTTTCTCAGTCAACATTACGAGGTAATATTTGCCCTCCACAAGGAGCGGTTGACTTACATCGCCAA
Source organism: Planctomycetota bacterium (assembly GCA_030673355.1). GTDB lineage: Bacteria > JAJVIF01 > JAJVIF01 > JAPKYR01 > JAPKYR01 > JAPKYR01. The sequence goes on from DAOVJF010000471.1 coordinate 1,519, forward strand.
TCTCAAGATCGAACGCCGTCGTCTCAAGAAGTGCCCTGTCGCCTTCGGAATACCCTTCAGGAACAAGTCCGCCGATGTCCCCCCCGTACGCTTTAGTTCCGGGATGAGTACTGACTTCCTGGCATACCGATGCGAAGTCCTCACCAGCTTCGATCCTCAACCTGGCCTCGACCGCTTCGGCTTCGGCACCTGTTTCGATCAGGCTGAAACGTACGCTCTTCGGAGTTGTCCACGTGGGCAGATTATTCAAATAGAACCCCTGGACCTGATCCCCGGTCACTTCGATCCCATGCTCGGTTACCACCTGGTCTATTTTCTTTGTCACTACCTTGAGCGCAAGCAACTGGGTTCCGATCGCGTCTTCGAGATTGCCTTCACCGAATGAGTCCAGAAGGGTTGAAAGTTTCTCTGGCGTGTAGGTGGCTGCGAGGTACTCAACAACATCGTTCGAAGCCAGTGAAACACCCATTTCATCGGCCTGCCCAATGATAATTTCATCTTCGATCAGATCGTAAATAGTTTCCTCGCCGTACATCCGGATGATGGTAAACAGGAGTTCCGGCTCCGTTAATGTCTCCCCATTTACGTAAGCAACTTCATAGGCGATAAAGGAGTTGGGATTTGTCTGCGCGGTTCCCTGACCGGGAATGAGAAGAAGTACAGCCATACTCGCGATCAATCCCGTTACTGCAATCGCCAACCTGGTTCGGGTGATTTTCATTTTCAGCTCCTCGCCCGACATTGTCGGGATTTTCATATTCTATCGAGGTTGATTTCGTAATTGTATTACTGTTTCGATGTTATTTTTCTGCTTTGTCCAGAAGCCTCGAAACTTCCGCCATGATACTTTTTGCAATTTCAACCTTAGTGCATTTCGCAAGATTCTTCTCAGTTTTGTCTGGGTATAGAATGGTGACCTCGTTGAACTCCGATCCGAATCCGATATCGGCGCGGGATATATCATTGAGGCATATCAGGTCGCATTGTTTATCTTTTAGTTTACGCAACGCTTCGTTTTTACCCTCATCGCCGAATTCAGCCGCGAATCCAACAAGCACCTGCCCCTGTCGCTTGTTCTTTCCAAGTTCACTGAGGATATCCGGCGTTCTTTTCAGTTCCAGCTTAATCAGATTCTCACCGGAATCTTTTTTAATTTTCCCATCAAAAGTATCAACCGGGGCAAAATCGGCGACAGCGGCAGCCATGACTACTGCGTCGGCGAATTCAGCTTCCTTCATCACAAC
>DAOVJF010000426.1 GCA_030673355.1 Planctomycetota bacterium
CTGGGCGATTCTCAGGAGAACGGTAGCGGGTCGGAAGGTGTCGGAGGCGGACAATGAGCATGTCCATCACCAACTGGAAAAGCGCGGCCTCGGGCACAGGGGAACCGTCCTTGTGTTGTATGGTGTAGCTGCAATTCTGGCTATTATTGCTGTGATAATCGGCAGCAGGTAGGTTGCACCGGGTCATTTGCTGAGCTGAATTCAAAGCAAATTTACCATTCTTTGGGCTTACTTATTGAGCCCCATTTCCCAACGAGTGGGTCAGGAAACTGTGCATGATGGTAAATATCATGTGGAAGCCATCTAACTTTATGCGCTACTGATTTCCAGTCCGGCGGCCACCGTTTTACTTCCCGATCATGGGAAGGAATGTAAACAATTATTGGCTTTTTTCCTTTGGTTTCGTTCCTGATCATTCTCAGAGCAGGTACTAGATCAGTATCATTACTGAAAAGCACCAAATTATCAAATCTGTCATTGTAAGCGTCTGCAAGCATTTGCACAGCAATACTTACATCCGTCTGTTTCTCCTGTGCGATTGAATACTTTATTGCTGGCTTTGTCCAATGGTTGGAAATTCGATGCGACTTACGCCTGACTTTGATCTTCCCGTATATAACCTTAATGAGTTTTCTTGTATTTAATGCCCTGATGTACTCCCGTTGCCTGTCCCTCGATGGGCCTTCAACCTTAGCGGTGAAATAATATATTTTTTTTATGGTGTCATCTGTCCTGAGCATTTGAACGTACTTTTCAAGGTCTGTCCACTTATATTTTTTCAGGGAACCATGCTTCAGCATCCCATAGTAAACATTAAACCCATCCACATACGCAATAGTTCGGCCAGCCATGTCAACCTCCGACTTTAAAAAAAAAGGCAGCCTTGTAGACTGCCTGTGCAATGATCCATGTTAATGAATCATTTTAGAGTAGTGGATGATATATATCACAGACGTTGTGGTGAGTCAAGGAGGAATGCCTGCACATATAAATTAATATTCAGATTTGACCATCTTCCAAATCCAAAGATAATAATGACAATTGTTATTAAAAATTGTCAAAAATAAAGTCGATGATAATTTGGGAATTTAAGAAAATAAAAGAGAGGTAGCCATGTAGACTACCTGTATAATGGGCTTCACAATGAAACCCATCGTAGAGTTGTATTTATATATATACACTACAGGTAACTCAATGTCAATATTTGCTGGGCATTTTTTAAAATTTTTTATAATCCTTTTGACAGTCATTTGGTCTTATAAAGAACAGAGGTCCTGAATTTTCTATCTATCATCTATCTAACCTATCTAACCTGTGTTCGTAAATTCTTTTTTAATCCTCCTTATCCCTAACAACATAAATTCCAATTAATAAGAACCATCCCTGTGCTGCCGACATTAATTATAGGCGTAAAGCCTTCTGGAGCACAGTATGCGTACTTTTAGATCGCACCTGATAAATATTTACACCTTTATCGGAATTATCGCCGCGTTCGCCTTTCTTATAGTGCTTTCCGGCTACCTGTTCGGATGGATTACACCCGAGACAATCACTGCATCTCTCGCCAATAAAGCCAACCAGGTTGAAGCTTCGAGGCCGGCCTGGTGGCTCGTCTCTATCTGGGGCTGGATTTTCGCAATCTGGACGGCAGGATACATAATGAAAATGGGTAACCACGAGCCGATCTCAATCAGCGAAGATGATAACGGAGCTGTTGAGGTTACGCCGGAAGCGCTCTGCAACCTGGCAAAAGCGGAATTGAAATCCCAGGGAATGCCGAGACCCCTCAAAGCCGACTTCACTCGTAAACTTGGATCTCCGATGCTCCAGGTCTGGGTCGATCTGACATGCGGAATCGGCGGCGACGGCCCTGTCGCTCTCGGCAAAAAATTAAAGAAATCCATCGAGGAACGGCTGCGTAAGGATTTCAACCTCGACGGAATTCGGGTTGCGGTTATTCACCAGCCAGGACCCCGGTCGAAACATTCAACACAGCCGGTTTCATCCTGATTCTATTCGAATCTATCGGTAATTAATATTCCGGCCCGACCTGCCGGGATTTTTTAATGTCTCGGCTACTATAAAAATAGTACAATCCCATCATGAAAATCCTTATCTCAGGTTCATCCGGATTTATCGGATCGGCACTTGTATCCGACTGGCTCAGGCAGGGTCATTCCGTATGCAGACTCGTCCGGTCTCACGCTCTTTTGAATGATGAAACCGCGTTATGGGATCCTGGTAACAATACAATCGACCTGGCGAAACTCGAATGGATGGCAGGTGACGAAGGCTTCCGGGCAGTTGTGAATCTCTCGGGGCAGAACCTGTTCAAAGAACGATGGACGACGGAAAGCAAAAAACGATTATGGAACTCAAGGATCAAGAGCACCTGGCTTCTCGCAAAAACAATCGCGAGCTTACCAATCAAGCCCCTGGTTTATATAAGTTCTTCGGCAACGGGTTATTACGGTGATCGAGGCGATGAAATTCTAAATGAGGAATCCGGGCCGCCGATGGGTGGAGCCAGTTTTCTCGCCGACATGGCCCGTGAATGGGAGAACATGGCAGTACCCGCTATGGATGCAGGGATCCGGGTTGTCAATCTCCGATTCGGAATTGTCCTTGGAACCGAGGGCGGCATGTTAAAACGTATACGAATCCCTTTTAAAATCGGACTTGGCGCCCCACTCGGCGAAGGCACCCAGTACATGAGCTGGGTCACGATTAACGATACGATACGAGCGGTTAACCATATTATCGCGACCGATAGCATCGGTGGTCCGGTGAACCTGGCTTCCCCTAATCCGGTTACCAACCTCGATTTCACGCGTATCATTGGCTATCATTTTAAAGCCCCGGTTTTCATGCATGCCCCTCCATTCCTGTTGAGATTGATTTTCGGCGAGGCCGCGGATGAAATTCTCCTGGCAGGCCAGAGAGTGTCGCCTATGAAACTCCACATGAACGGGTTCAAATTCCGTCACACAAAACTGGAACAATCGCTGAGATATTTACTGGGCGGGTGAGACGCCTGCGATACTGCAGCCGGCACCATCTTTTTACCTGCCATAATCTCGAAGCATCCTGATAACGCGTGGCGTC
>DAOVJF010000432.1 GCA_030673355.1 Planctomycetota bacterium
TTGCATGCGTTCATGTGCCGGAGACACATGGAACGAATTTTCATGCCACGATTGAATGTAACAGCAGGATACTGTTAACCCGTATTTATGCGAGCACTCAACTCGCCACTTCGTGCGCCCTGATTTCGCGGATAACCGTAACGCGTATCTGGCCGGGGTAATCAAGCTGTTCCTCGATTTTATCGGCTACCTGACGCGCGAGCAGCGGTGTAACCCGGTCATCGATTTCGTCAGGTTCGACGATAATCCTAATCTCGCGTCCGGCCTGGATCGCGAAGCAGCGGTCGACTCCTTCAAATCCGCTGGCGATATTTTCAAGGTCTGTAAGCCTTCTGATGTAACTGGAAAGCGTTTCACCCCTGACCCCTGGACGTGCAGCGGAGATCGCATCCGCAGCCTGAACCAGGATTGCCTCGATGGTTTTCTGCTCCACTTCGGCATGGTGAGCCGCGATCGCGTGAACGACACCTTTCGGCTCCTTGAATCTTCGCGCGAGTTCAGCGCCAATTGCGGCATGAGTTCCCTGGACATCGTGGTCGACGGCTTTCCCGATATCGTGCAGGAGTCCGCATCGCCTCGCGAGTGTCGGATTCGTCCCAAGTTCCGCGGCAAGGTTTCCTGTCAGGGTGGCAACCTCTATGGAATGCATCAGGATATTCTGACCGTAGCTCGTGCGGTATTTCAAACGTCCCAGGAGCTTGATAATTTCAGGATTAACGTCACCGATTCCGACCTCAAGCACAGCCTGCTGCCCGACTTCCCAGATCGCTTTGTCGATTTCCGTCTTTGATTTCTCAAAAGATTCCTCGATCCTTGCGGGATGGATCCTGCCGTCCTGGACCAGTTTCTCCAGGGTCAGCCTCGCGATCGCGCGACGAATTGGATCGAAGGCGGACAGGACAACCGCCTCCGGAGTGTCATCGATAATAACCTCGACACCGGTCAAAGTCTCAAAAGTACGGATATTCCTGCCCTCGCGGCCGATTATCCGTCCTTTCATATCATCGGACGGGAGTTTAACCTCACTGGTAGTGGTTTCGGCAACGTGGTCAACGGCGGTGCGTTGAATCGCGAGCGTCACAAGTTTCTTCGCCTGGCGGTCGGCGTCTTCTTTAATCCGAATCTCATGCGCGGCGATACGTTTCGAGTATTCGAGGTCGAGCTTCTTGTCTGTGCGTTCAAGCAGGAAATCTTTCGCCTGCTCCTGTGTGAGGCCTGCAATCCGCTCTATTTCCTTATCCTGAATTGCAACCTTCTCATCCAGTTGCTGTTCCAGGGACACTACACGCTTTTCTTTCTTGTCGAGATTCTCCAGGCGTTTCTGGACATTATCGGTTTTCTTGTCAAGTTGATCTTCTTTCCGCTGAATCTTTGTTTCGTATCGTTCGATTTCCTTCTTGCGTCTCTTTATTTCTCTGTCAGTTTCGTTTCGAAGATTATCCGCTCTGTCTTTTGCAATTAAGATTACGTCTTTCGCTTTTGCTTCTGATTCTGTCTTCGCTTCTTTTTTTATCCTTTCAGCCTCTTTAACGGCGGCTCCAAGTGTCTTCTGATCAAGAAAATGCTTAAGATACCAACCAAAAATCCCACCAAGAAAAATTGAAAGGCCGAAAATAACGTAGTTGAATTGTACCATGTATGATTAACACCTCCGAGGGTTGTTCTATCGGTTTCAGGTTCTTCATCATTGCGGCACTCCTTTTAAAGGCATGCACAAAAATACACCAAATACCCCCGCCTTCAGCAGGATTAATTGGCGTTTACGAGATTGTAATAATAAGGCAAAATGCGGTCTAATTCAAATGACATCGGGATTAACGATGACTAATCCTGAAATTTCAGCGGTTTAATCCAGATCGGTCGGTACTTCATCGGGAATCTCAATCGAGTCATCATCTTTGATCAGCCCGAGTTCCCTCTTAACAGCCTCTTCTATCTCAACACGGAGGTCATCGTTCTCAGTCAGGAAATCCCGGACATTCTCGCGTCCCTGGCCCAGTTTTTCTTCATTATATGAGAACCAGGCGCCGGATTTCTTGATTACCCCGTTCTCAACCGCGAGGTCGAGAAGATCCCCGATCCTGGAAATTCCCAAACCAAAAATAATCTCGCCCTCAATATTCTTAAACGGGGGCGCAATCTTGTTCTTGACTACTTTGATCACAATCTTGCTGCCAATTACATCGTTGCCCTGCTTGATACTGCCGAGCCTGCGCACGTCCATACGAATGGTCGCGTAGAATTTTAACGCCCGTCCACCGGTAGTGGTCAGCGGGCTTCCGAACATCACACCGATTTTCTCCCTGATCTGGTTAATGAAAACGATCATTGCCTTGGTTTTACTAACCGACCCGGTGAGTTTCCTCATGGCCTGGCTCATCAGCCTTGCCTGTAATCCAACATGAACATCACCCATCTCCCCATCGATTTCAGCACGGGGGACAAGCGCCGCGACCGAGTCGATCACGACCAAATCCACCGATCCGCTCTTGACAAGCATCTCGCAAATTTCCAACGCCTGTTCCCCGGTATCAGGCTGGCTTACGAGAAGATTATCGGTATCGACACCGATTCTCTCCGCGTACGACGGATCGAGGGCATGCTCAGCATCAATAAATGCCACGGTACCTCCCTGTTTCTGGCATTCCGCCACAATGTGGAGAGCGAGGGTGGTTTTCCCGGACCCTTCAGTACCGAAAATCTCCGAAATCCTCCCCTTTGGCAATCCCCCTATCCCGAGAGCGATATCCAATGAAAGTATGCCTGTCGGGATTATATCGGGTCTCAGTTTTGTCTGGTCGTCGCCCAGACGCATTATCGCGCCCTCCCCGAATTGCCTTTCAATTTGTCCGAGAGCGAGTTCGAGAGATTTTTTCCTGGTGTCTTCTGATTCTCTTGCCATGACCATGTCTCCTTGAAATTTCTACTGAACAGGATTTTCAATTACCTAACGTCTGGGACAATGAAAACCTGACATAAAAAATCCCGTTAAAGCGATTTTCTGTTAATTTCAACATACAATACATCCGTTTAGGTAAAATATCAAGTGCTGTTAAATATAATTTCAAAAAA
>DAOVJF010000572.1 GCA_030673355.1 Planctomycetota bacterium
ATGAAGCCGGCGATGTTCGCGCCGAATACATAGTTGCCTTCGTGACCGTACTCTTTCGAGGCGGTAACGCACTGCTCGTGAACCGCGACCATTATTCCGTCGAGTTTCGCGTCTACTTCCTCGCGGGTCCATGACATCCTGAGCGAGTTCTGGCTCATCTCCAGGCCGCTTGTGGCGACTCCACCGGCGTTCGCTGCTTTGCCGGGTCCGAAAAGAATTTTGCCTTTGATGAATACATCGATCGCTTCAGGTGTTGACGGCATGTTGGCTCCTTCGGATACGCACATGCAGCCGTTGTCGACAAGGGCTTTCGCGTCGCTCCTGTCAATCTCATTCTGTGTAGCGGATGGGATCGCGACTTCGCACTTGACACCCCATGGTCGCTTACCTGCAAGGAATTCGCATCCGTACTTGTCGGCGTACTCCCTGATCCGTCCACGCTTGACGTTTTTCAGATTCATTACGAAAGCAAGCTTTTCAGAATCGATTCCGTCCGGATCGTGGATCGATCCGTTGGAATCGGACAGCGTAACAACCTTTCCTCCGAGTTCGGTAACTTTCTCCGTAGCGAACTGTGCGACGTTACCGGAACCCGAAATTGTTACCGTCTTGCCCTCGAAACTTTCGCCGCGTGTGGCAAGCATTTCACGTGCGAAATAAGTCGCGCCATAGCCTGTCGCCTCGGGACGGATGAGGCTTCCTCCCCAGGAACGTCCTTTACCGGTAAATACCCCGGTGAACTCGTTGGCGAGTTTCTTGTACTGCCCGAACATGAACCCGATCTCGCGGCCGCCGACCCCGATATCGCCGGCGGGCACATCGGTATCAGGGCCGAGATGCCGGAAAAGCTCGTTCATGAAGGACTGGCAGAATTTCATGACTTCATTGTCGCTCTTTCCCTTTGGGTTGAAATCGGAACCGCCCTTGCCGCCGCCCATCGGCAGCGTCGTGAGTGCGTTCTTGAAAACCTGTTCGAATCCGAGGAACTTGAGGATACTGAGATTCACGGTCGGGTGGAATCGAAGTCCGCCCTTGTAGGGACCGATCGCCGAGTTGAATTCGACACGGGTACCCGTGTTGACCTGGACTTTACCATCATCGTCGAGCCAGGGTATCCGGAAAATAATAATCCTTTCAGGTATTACCATTCTCTCGAGGATTTTCGCCTCGACGAATTCGGGATGCCGCTCCATTACCGGCTTGAGTGACTCAACTACTTCCTGCACCGCCTGGATAAACTCGGGCTGCGCAGGATTCTTGGCCTTCACTTTTTCTATGAAGGATTGAACGAAATCTGACATGCTGTTCTCCTTTAAAACTGAGAAGATATTTATCCGAAATTCCGTGGCTTTTCAGAGATCAAATGCCGTCGCCGCGGAAAATAAAACCTTTCAAGGGCCTCACTTGGACCCTGTCCCGACCTATACTTGAATCATCTATTCAATAAGCTGAAACTCCTTTAACACCTAAGCGATTAACTTCACAAGGGCGTGGATATTAACATTATTATTGTTTAACTATCAAGAGGAAAATTGATGTTTGCATGAATTACAATATCTGATTTTTCGGGACGTATCCGGTGTAACAAGACATGTTGCTGGTATGGAGTAGAGGCTCACTGACTCTCAGGCTACTGTACTTTTTTGCCGTTCAGCCAGGAGGTCCACAGGATTAAGCCTTTTGGAATGATACTGATTTTTGCGGGGGATGAGAATTCCAGATCCCCATCCAAAGCCATTCTCTGCTCTGGTTTGCATTTTAAAATCATGGAGTTTGTTTTCCGGATCTCCACACCCTTCATTTCGAGATGCTTTCCCTTGAATACCTTG
>DAOVJF010000454.1 GCA_030673355.1 Planctomycetota bacterium
CGCCCACAGACTGAGCGAAGGCGTGTCTGTGGGTGATGAGATTAGCGGCAATTATTTAAGGTATAAACATGGGACAATCTCCTCAAGATTCCACTATGGCAGATCCCGATCCAGTCATCCACGATCCTGATTTCCAGGACCCGCAAACCCCTGGTCCGGCCAAATTCCTATCGTGCTTTATTTATTTCCTGCTCATTTTCATGGTGATTATGGGACTCGCCTATTTCGGCCACGGACTCGGCCTGTTAAACGAACAGCTTAATTTCGGGATGGCATACAAGGTTTGGGAGTACGGGCAGACGCTTAAATCGCAAGGCTGGGAAATTGAATATCCGGTTGATACAGAGGAATTTGTACCGCCATCAGGGGACGGTGCCCTTATCTGGTTCGCGGCACGCAAAGAGCCGGATGATCCTGACTGGATTAATTACATATGGGAATATTACCAATCCTCAAGCGCCAGCCGCGCGATCCTTCGCGAGCGTGGAATTTCGGACGCTCTCTGGTGGTTCCCGTCGCGATCGTTTTTGATTCCACGAACCCAGGCGGCACTCGATGCGCACCTTGAAATCGGCCTGCCGCTTCCCGATGATTTTGAAGTTGATGAGTTGGATGAGAAAATCTTAAACGAACTATCCCAATCTGATAGTCAGGCCAACCAATAAAATCAAGTAAAATCACGGGGACATGCCATTTTTCTCCAGTGATAAAACCTGACTTTACCATTTTATATCAAGGGAAAAATGCCTTGTCCCCGATGTTCCAGACATCTTATTTACTCTTTTTCGATGGGGCTATAAATGTGCCGATCAGTATCCATGCGAGCAATCCTAAAATCGTTATGCTCATCCCTTCTTTCCAGCCCGGCATATAATATTGAAACTTAATCATCTGGCTGCCGCTGTCTATATTTACCCCCATCGAAAATCTTTCATGGACAACCATCTCGCGATCCTCGCCATCTACTTCCACTTCCCAGCCTGACGCGTAACCTTCATTGAAAACGAGAAGCCCGTCGAATTCATAATTTGTTTCGACCACAAAAAGTCCGGGCTCATCGATGTGTATTACCGGAAGATCAAGCCTCCTGACATCGATTCGGTTACCTGATTCAACTGATTCGACCGATGGAATGATCGATACCCTGAGCGGTGGCATATGCCGTTTCACCTGATCGTACAGATCGTATATCCTGAATCCTTCCCCTTCGACGGTGGGAGTTAAACTTTCAATTTCAGTTTCGGTCAACACGTACCTCACACCAAGGTTGAACAATCTTTCGTCCATTAAGTCGACCGGGGGTGTCAACTCGACAATTCCCCTGCGTTCGATCACCATCTCATCCTGGATTTCACGCAGGAGTTCAAATCGGGATTTTGGCACAAGGTTGTGATACCCGAAAGCGTCGGGAATTCCGAAGTACGTCCCAAGGTTCGGGTAAAACATGTACGGCTGCTCATCGAGCGACAGGACATCCACCGGACCATCGGTGTAACGAATCATCCGCCCCCAGTTTCCATCATCTGGATCCGTCAGGCTGTCGAGAGATTCCACAAGCTCATTATCCGGCATTGGATTACGGGAATATTCAGATGAATAATCACTAAGGGTGCACAATCCTGATGTGACTGCGGAAAGCAAAGCGAAGGTAATAATTGCCCCCGCCGCATACCTGAACCGTGTCCTGTTATCTATTAAAAATGCCGAGGCAATCACGAGCAAGGCACCAATTGCAAGAACCAACGGATCACCGGTCGGTACAAACGACGCCCTCCGTATAAAAATGCCCCCAAGTACCGCAATAAAAATTCCTACCGCTGCGGGAACCAGTGCCGTTGTAAATTTAATCTCAACCGGTTTCACAAGCCGCGCGATCTCATGCCACTCCGCTACCCCGACCGCCATAAGCATCATAATAAGAAATCCCAGAACCTCGACCGGGGGATTAGGGTCGATCATAACTCCCCTCGTGAGCCAGTAAACCGCGTAATTCAGTACCGGGATCAACGCGAATGGCGCAACAAATAAAGCGATCTTTGCCACATATTTCGGGTAATCTTTCCTCTTCCAGCCGATCAGCCCGAACAATGCGAATATAACCGGAAAAATCCCGACATTTCCACGGTTCAGGAAATCGTTTGCCTTGAAACTGAACGGGAGCATCGGCTGCAGCAGACGTTTGACATGCTCCTGCCATGGTTCACCCGCGGGAATCGCCCAGCCGAATTCTTTCGCAAGTTCTTCGGAGGATTTAAAGATCACCCTGTCGCTTTCCGAGGATGCAAGGATAGTTGGCAGGTTCTGGACCATCGAGATTCCAATACCAAGTGCGAAAGGCCATATCAGAATTTTAATAATTTCTTTCCATCCCGGCCGATTTTCGATATCCAGCATACCCGGTCGGACGAAAAACCACAGGGCTGTGAAAAGGCTGAGCTGGAAAAACAGGGACGGGTATCCCGCAAGAAGTGGAACAGCCCAGCAGAGCGATATCCAGAGTCCCGACCAAGGGTTGCGATGTTTCAACCATCTTTCGTAATGGAACCAGATAGCCGGGAAAAACGCGAGTGTTATCGGCCACGGCTGGTAGTGCGGCGCGGGGAGGAGTGTGATTACCAGGAAACTCGCCGCGATCCATGAAGCAAATCGGTTTCCGAGCCATTCCTTAAGGAACAGGTAAAAAAACATGCCCAGTAAGGCTGTATGAATCAATCCCGAAATTCCCATTATAAACAGGGGCGAAAATAACCACGCGATCAAAGCATACACAGGGTAATAGACAGGGACCAGGTGGTTCTGTAATAACGGCACTCCACCCAGGCAGTACGGGTCCCATGCCGGAATTCGACCGGCCCTTAATTCATCGTGCGCGAATTTATTCCATGGAATATAAA
>DAOVJF010000306.1 GCA_030673355.1 Planctomycetota bacterium
ATTATTGTAAAAAGAACCGCGATCAATACAGCTGATCCAATAGAAAATCCTAAGTTCTTCAACCTGTCCCCTGATGTCCGGCAGATATAAAAAACCGGGATTAGTAACAACGCGTTAACCTGATGCGCAAGAATTGAAAGAGCTGTTAAAATTCCGATTGTTATTGCGGTTCTCGATGTCAGGACCGCTCTACCTGTTATGACCGGAACCAGGTAAATTATTGTGAAAACATGCATTGCAAGGGCGGTTGTGTACTGGTTAGGAGTTGAGCTGAAATACCAGGTAGCGTTCGAGAACGAGAACAGGAGAATTGAAAAAATAATCGCAGGGCGCGGTAAACCAATTGTCTTTAAAATATGTTGCAATCCCCAGATTGCCAGGACGCCAAACAGCACCGACCAGATTACAATCAGGCCGAGAGAATCGACCACACTCCCGGCGCCACCGATTAATTTATAAAACACCTGTAGTACAAGCGGGAAAAGTGGGTGATGAGGATGGATGAATAAACTGTCTTGAGTTTCAAGAATCCATGCGACATTCAACCCATCGACAAAATACCTGTGGTTCAGGAAACGAAGATAAACGATCCCGATAAGGGCTACAGTTACAAACGAAACGAGCGTTTCAGTCCTGTTCGTTTTCACCGGTAATGTCCATGGAATCGGATATCGTTGTTGTTTTGGTGGTCTCAGGGGTCGAATTTTGAGAATCGGGACTAGCGATTTTTCCCGATAATGATTTACTCTGAACGATTAATCCAGCGATCATCCCCACGATCCCGCCTATCCAGGTAGTATGAATGAGAAGCCATTCGAAAAAGATCCCCTCGGATGTCGTCATGCCTGTGAACCAGGCGGGCGAACGTCCGGCCTGGAACATTGCCCATATCTCGCCGCCGTACAGCACTAGCGCAAACGCAATTCCCAGTCCAAGCAGCCCGAATTTCAGATTCAGCCCGGCATTTGATGTCATCAGGAATGAAAGGAGAAGCGCGAAAAAGATGATTCCAAAGACCTGCCACCCGACAACTGGTCCGGCTGTGGCGAAATACCATTGCTGGAAATTCAGTCCCCCGATCAGCCCGATCGCGCGTCCGATAACTGCGCCAACTATCAACCATAATGGGTTGAATCGTTTTGCTGATATGTCGAACCGGGTTAGTAGCATCGGGATGAAGGCTGTTTGATGGGCCTTTATTAAATCAATTATATCTATAATATCAATTATATCAGTAACCGGGGTTCATAGGCCAATTCCGTTAAATAATTATTGATTCGAGATCGGGGACACCTCTTTTCGCCCGTCATAATCTCAAAGCATCCTGACGCGTGGCGTCGACAAGCTGAGATCGGGGACACCTCTTTTCGCCCGTCGAAAAGCAGGTGTCCCCATCAATAATATGTCCAGTCATTTTTTGTTTAACGGAATTAGTCATAGCTTTAATTCGGCGATCTTTCAACCCGTTTCATTATCGATTCTCTCACCCTTAAAAGACCTCTGTTTCGCGTCGACCAGTCGCACTCGTACGATGTTTCCGTAATCATTTTCGTTTCCCTTTAAGACCACTACTTCCTCTTCCCGGGTTCGACCGGCCACCATGTTATCCCCCCTGCCAGGTTTTCTTGTCGCGGGACCGTTAACGAGCACATTACGTTCCTCACCCACTTTTAGAGTCGCTTTTTCAATAGTGATCCGATTCTGAACCTGGATCAATTCCTGGAGCCTGCGTTTTTTAATTTCAATCGGCACCGGATCGGCCCATTTTTCGGCAGGGGTTTCAGCTCGCGGTGAATAAAGAAAAGTAAACGCGGCATCGAACCTGATCACCTTTACCATTTCAAGTGTTTTTTCGAATGCCTTTTCATCCTCTCCCGGAAATCCGACAATCAGGTCCGTCGTTATCCTGGCGTCGGGAATCCTTGTTCGGATCATTTCGATCAGTTCAAGATATTTTCCCGAACTGTAACCCCTTGCCATACGTTTCAGAATCCCGTCATCGCCAGCCTGGAGAGGCAGATGAAAATGCTTCGAGAATGATTCATGACCGGCGACAACTTCGATCAATTTTTCATCCACATCCCGTGGATGGCTTGTCAGAAATTTAAACCAGGCGCCGGTCTCACCGAACCTGTCGCGGATATCCGACAACAGGTGCACTATGCCGTAATCTTCGGGAAATTTATCCCAGCCGCGTGGGGATTCGGTCCCGTATGAACATACATTCTGACCCAGAAAAGTGATCGATTTCACCCCGGACTCGATCAGGCTACCCACTTCCCGGAAAATTTCAGATGGGTTGCGGCTACTGATTGTCCCTCCACGGGCAAGGGGGACGATACAATACGTGCAGCGGTTTATGCATCCCCTGACAATCGGCACGAAACGTTCATATTTCTCCTCCGGCCTGAGCAGGGGGAGTTCTTTTACATCAACCTGTTTGCGCGCCAGATCGGGGAAAGTAGATATAATCCGATCCTCAAAAGTGCCAAGCTCTTTCGCCGGGACAATAGCTTTTACATCCCGGAATCTCGACAGCATCTCATCGCCCCTTACAGTCGCCATGCATCCGACGAAAACTATGCCGCCCCGATTTTGATTCCTCATTTCCGCCCTGTGACCGGCCCTTTTCTTCGAAACCGACCCAACGTAGCTGATTGCTTTTTCCTCGGCTTTATTCCGTACGCTGCATGTGTTTATCACCAGGACATCGGCATCTTCTTCGGATTCACTCTTGATAAATCCAAGCGATTCGAGAACCCTCGCGTATATCAGGCTGTCCGCGACATTCATCTGGCACCCGAATGTCCTTATAAAGTATGTCGCCGGAGACACAGCCGCCATATCTGACTCTTCTGTAACCATCTTGATGTCCAATGGGAAGTATATCCAATGCTGTGCTAAGATTAAAATCAAATTCTATCTCTCAGTACCAGCCAGACCCGGTTTTCAATGCCAATTATGACTCAGGAATTTAAAAATCCCAGGCTGCGGGTTGCATTGATCGCCCGCAATGATGGGAAAATCCTCATGCTCCAGCATCAGAGGGAACATGGAAATTACTGGGTACTCCCTGGTGGCGGGGTCGACAGGGGGGAACCCATCGAGAAATCCCTCGAACGGGAGATCATGGAGGAGCTTGGTGTTGGATGTCGAATCGGATGTCTCGTCGCGATTGGTGAATTGATTATCCCCGGACGGCATGTCGTTGATTTCTTTTTTACCGGAAAACTTGAGCGCAATGATGATTTCAAGGTGAATTACGACGAGGGGATCGGTGACGCGAGATGGTTATCACCGGATGAAATTTCAATTCTGTTGGTGCTCCCGCCTGAAATTCTACCATTACTTAAAGCCCCCGATATGGTAGAGGATGATGACATTAACTATCTTGGGAGGTATAAACGGTAAAACCCCTGTATGACTGAATCGCTGTCAAAATCTCCCAGGTTATCGAATAGTAATGTCCACCCGTTTGAAATTGTGCTGTTCGAACCGGAAATACCATTAAATGTCGGCAGTATCGCCAGGACATGCGCGTGTTCCGGATGTCCTCTTCACCTGGTCGGGACGCTCGGATTCCGACTCGATGACCGTCTGGCAAGACGTGCCGGGCTTGACTACTGGGAGCATACTGACGTTCATGTTCACAAATGCTGGGAGGATTTCAAGTCGGATATGGACTCACGCAGGATGTGGTTTTT
The DNA here is from genome assembly GCA_030673355.1 of Planctomycetota bacterium. Classification (GTDB taxonomy): domain Bacteria; phylum JAJVIF01; class JAJVIF01; order JAPKYR01; family JAPKYR01; genus JAPKYR01. Next base: position 3,705 of record DAOVJF010000306.1, read on the forward strand.
TTCGACTAAGGGGAAGAAGAGTTACTGGGAAGTCAAATACGATCCCGGTGATTTGCTGGTGTTCGGATCCGAACGAACGGGGTTGCCTGGGAGGATACTGGAATCGGGTCGGGGTGTCGTCGTGACGGTCCCTATGCTTGAAAACCGGCGGAGTTTAAACCTGTCAAACACGGTAGCAATAGCCCTGTACGAAGCGTTACGTCAGAACATCCCTGAGTAAAGCCAATAAAAATAACACGTTTTTTATGTGAATATTTGTGGAATCTGCGGGTTGATTTTTTAAGGATCGTCCAATATACTCATAATAAGGATTACTGGCGGTCCCCAACCGGTTTGTGGTCCTTTCATCTCAAGAATCCAGAGATTGTAACGCACAATATCACAGGCCGGGAAGGTCTGATTAAATTTAATAAAAATCAACTTAAAGACAACAATTTGCTCGTGCTGTTTTATTTCTGCAATCAGCCCGGCAAGGAGGTTCTATATGAATAGGCTTATAATCGGTACCTCGAACATGCTTATTCTCGGATTTGTTTTAGTCCTGATTTTCGGTTGTTCAAGTGGGGGTGGGAATCCGGTAACCCCTGAAACAGGATCTGATTCTACTACTGAGAATGCACCCTCCGACATTGAAAAACAGGCCCGCTCCGGGTCCTTTGGAATTCTCGGAACCGGTGTCCTCATCCTGAATGAGGAAGAC
>DAOVJF010000427.1 GCA_030673355.1 Planctomycetota bacterium
ACGGTCCCAGTACTGCCGCCCTAACTGTGCTTAGCAGGTTTATCAGCCTTGATGAAACACTTGAACTGATTGCCGAGGTAATGAAAACTGAACCTGATTGGGTGCCAAATAAGGTTAACGAACTGTTAATTAATTTAGAACCGTCAGAAGAAGTTATACAATTCCTGCTTGATAGGATTGACGAAAACAATGTCACGTTGACTACCGGCATACTTGGAATTATTGGAAATCGAGGCGAAAATGCAGCGAGTGCCGTTCCTGCATTGATGGAATTATTAAGCCCTCAATCCAATGATGATTACATTGTAGTGCGTCCAAGGGATGATCCATTAAGAGATTCGGTAATTGGGGCCCTGGCAGGCATCGGACCACCAGCTGAAGACGCAGTGCCAATTCTGGGATCCATGTTCACAACAGATTTTGATCTTCTTAACATTAACGATCCTGATTACAGTTTTACATTAAGTATCATTGAGGCTCTTTCCTGTATTGGTGGCCCTGCGGTTGAATATCTACCTGGCATTCTCGAGGTAGCACGAAACTCACACGGTTATTTGAAAATTAAAGCTATCGATGCATTTGGCAGGTTCGGTGAGCAGGCTGAATCATGGGGACCTGAACTAATTGAAATGGTTGAGTACTTAAAATCAAATCGACCAGCCGATTATATGGATCAACCGGTCAATCCAGCTACCTTTGGAAACAGGGGTTCATTTTGTGACGCCTATTATATCAACAGGATCTATTTAGCACTCTACAGGATTGGATATGAACCGGATGTACAATTCGATTCAATAATTGCTGAACTCGATGGGCCTGATTGTACTTTCGCGGTTGATGTCCTGGAGGAGATGGGTGCCGAGGCTGTTGAAGTATTACCGAAACTTCGCGAAATGGCTGAGTTATATAAATTAGGTGAGGAATACCTGAGTATGAAAAATCAGATTTTAAATGCGATACATACTATAGAACGCTTAGAACGTGAATCGCGCTAGGGGTGTTGGGCTGGGTGCGGTTTACCTCGATCATTGATCATATTCTGAGAGTCACCATAAGGTCAGGCACCAACAAGCTCGTCCGACTAGCGTCGAAAGTCGCATGTTGGCGGCACCCGGAATACCGAAAGAAATTTTATTTGAATTTAGCAGATTTCCCTAGAAAAACTGGTTGAATGTAAACAGGACCTCGTCGCCGTATTCGCCGCGGCCGTAGTCGATTCTGAGTAACAGGTTGTAAGGAATGAATGGTAAAGTGTATATCCTCAGGCCGATACCGTAGCCCCATTCTAGGTCATTGAAGCTGAAACCATGTCCGTCCCATGCGCGGCCGAAATCGGCGAAGATAACACCCTGGAAAATCTCGGGTTCGGCAATAAACCGGTATTCGAAATTCATCGCCATCATGCTTTTGCCGCGTTGGGAGGAGAGAGTATAACCGCGGACCTGCCAGTCGAAGGGGAGAAGTTCGTAGTATGGCGGGTCGCCGGTGAGGTAGGCATACGAAAACTTTCCGCAGAGGACATTACGCGCTTTATGAAGGTCGTAAAAGTAAGCCGCGGTAATCCGGTGACGAGTGAAACTGAAATCGCTCAGAAAAACCGAATTTGAAATTTCGTTATTGAAATTCCAGTAGTATCCAACAGTTGGGAAATAAATTGAATCCAGGACCCCTTTAGACAATCCGAAGCTGAAAACCCCTACGTTGCCGCGCGGGATATCGGTACCGGAGTAAAAGTAGTGGTAATCAGTACCGAAACCGCGGAAGGGGTCGCCGGCTTTCTGGGTTGTCACGTCATCGAATTTGTATCCGAGAGCCACGGATATGGTCTCATTCCAGCGTGTGCGGTAGTTCAGGTTGAATCCGTGCCTGTCGATGAAATAACTTTCCCCGGTGGTTATCAGAGTGTCGGTCCGGATGGTATTGCTGGTACTGATCACGTGCGCTTCGACATACAAACTGTTATGCCCGCCGAACAACTGCGGATCGCCCCATCCGAGTGAATAGTAATAATTGTCCGGTCCCGAGATGAAAGCGGTGAAAGTCAGCGAGTCGGCGGTTCCCAGGAAATTCCTGTCACTGATTAAGCCACCGGTTTGCGCCGGGGAAATGAACCATGTTCGGCGAGAGTGGAGATCGACAGTGATAATGATATGATTTTCTTCTTCGGCAGGCTCCCAGGTGATATCAGCCAGCCAGTAAATCCCGTTGAAAGCGAGCAACCGCCGCCTGCAGAGGTCGATATCGCGCCTGGAGATATCATCCCCGACCCTGAAGGTCATCTGCCTGAGAACCGCATGGCGGGAGGTAACGATTTCGCCGGTTAGAATAATTTCATCGACAATGCCTATCGGTGTGATGTCCTCGGAAATTTCGACGTCCCCGGCCTGGAGCTCCTCTTCGGTGCCCATGTCCTGGGTGGCCACGTCCTCCCTGATAGAAGTATCCTCGGAACCCTGGGCGTGCGTGGGAATAGCCAGTAAAGCAGAAATCAAAGCCATTGCAGTCAGGATGGTTGTAAAACGAGGTAAGCGGAATTTGTTCATATTAGGGAACCCCAATATATGAATGGATCATGATAGGCATTTATCGGATTATAGCAGCGAAATCGATCAGTTCATAATAGCAAGGACAACTGTTGTACAGATTTTCTTAAATTTTCCTGCCTTAGACCAATCTTATCTGAAAGTACTTTTTTTTTACTGCCCCATGATTAATACAATGTCAAGCCGAATTGGTCTGAGAGATACAAGGTCGTTCCCGAAAAAAAGGCGTCCCCAAACTTCAAATCTATACCTTTATTTCGATTTATCAATTATAATTAAGATAATTAATCCATATAGTTCATGCCTTCCTTACACTCGACTTGAATTAACTTTTTTCGATAGATCCGCTTTTATAGGAGCCGTAGAAATGAGATTTCTTCAGATCGGTGTAATCGTCTTATTCGTTCTACTGCAGGGTTGCAGTAGTAAGTCAAGCCCGGTTACTACTCCAACCAGTCCTCCGGATTCCCCGTCCCATCTTACCGATTCACAAACAACGGTCTCCACAAACCGCTATATTTGGGGCATCTGGGATGTTCGGATCTTAGAGGATC
>DAOVJF010000201.1 GCA_030673355.1 Planctomycetota bacterium
ATTGTGAATGGTTTTAGTAGCATTGTTTCTACACTCACCAGCAACAATTATAGAAAAATTTAATCATATTTAGCCATCGAAAAAACGATAAACCGTAGAACAGCACGGCAGTGCGTCGACCGGCAGTGCGTCGACCGGCAGTGCGTCGACCGGCAGTGCGTCGACCAGCAGTGCGTCGAAAGGATTATTTTAATATGGAAGACGCACTGCCGTGCTGTTCTACGGTTTATCGTTTTTTCGGTGGCTAAATATGATTAAATTTTTCTATAATTGTTGCTGGTGAGTGTAGAAACAATGCTACTAAAACCATTCACAATCCCGGCTCAATTCTATGAGGATCACCCATCGGGGAAAATTCGCTGCCTACTCTGCCCTATGCACTGCCTGATCGCTGAAGGAAAGGACGGGTTCTGCGGTACCCGGCGTGTCAGGAACGGTGTGCTTGAAGCGGTGAACTGGGGTCTGGTAGTGTCGGCGGGAATGGACCCTATAGAGAAGAAACCGCTTTACAATTTTCATCCGGGCTCCGCGACCCTGTCATTTGGTGGACTTGGATGTAACCTGTCATGTATCCACTGCCAGAACGCTTCGATTTCAACGCCAAGGATCACAAGAATGGGCCGGATTACCGGTATGGGAAACGGCCCGATGACTCCGGAGGACGTGATCCGGACCGCTGTATCCCGTAACGCGGACGGAATATCGTTCACATATAACGAGCCGACAATATGGTTCGAATGGGCGCTGGAAACCTCGAAACTCGCAAAAGATAATGGCCTTTACACGGTATTTGTCACAAATGCATATATAGAACGGGAACCCCTGGATGCTCTTGGCCCTTACCTCGATGCTTACGCGGCGGATATCAAGGGCTGGGGACAGGATTTCCATACGAAATTCTGCAAAATACCGAGGTGGGAGAAAATTCTCGAGGCAATAGACCGGGCGAAAAATGTGCACGGGATGCATATCGAGACCACTACGAATGTGGTTCCCGGATACAACGACGATGACACCACATTGAACTCAATCGCGGGATGGGTTACTGAAAAACTTGGACCGTTAACTCCCTGGCATGTCTCGAGGTTCATACCGCATCATAAACTCGGTCACCTGGACCCTACACCGGCAGACACTTTGATCAGAGCAAGGAAAATCGGTCTCGATGCGGGATTGAAGTATGTTTACATCGGAAACGTACACGGTCTTGAAGGGGTGGAGGACTCACACTGCCCCAAATGCGGGGAGCTTCTGATCAAACGTACAGGCTATTACACCAGGATCACGGGACTCGATGGCGATAAATGCGCAAAGTGCGGGGAAGCGACGGGGATAGTCAGGTGATCTTAATTTTCGAGATAATTTAATGGTGCTTGATTTTTTTTGATTACTCAATCATAATCTGCTTCATTATTAAAATCTCAACAATGGACTTGGAGGAACATCATGAAAAAATTACTTTTTGTTGTTTTTGTGCTGGCAATCTTCACAATCGGTTGCGGAGGGGGCGGGAGTAGTGATGAACGGAATCTCGCCGGATTGGAAGGTAACTGGGGGGCGTCAGTCAGCCAGGAAATGGGCGTTGTCTGGCTGGATGGTTCCAGTGACACGTACCAAATGGATTTTGTGGCAGGATTTACTATTTACTTAAATTCGATAATTGATGAGGAGGGGACAAAATTAAACTGGTCTTATAACGGCTCTACCCTGCATATCAATACCTCTAATCCAACACAGGTCACCCTTAGTAATTATCCTGGTTGCGTATATACCGGAACTGAGAAAATGCACTACATAGTCATAATAACACCAGGGGCGACATCAGCGAATTTTACCGGTACGGGCACTTTACCTCTGGCATCATCAAGTTGTCAAAATGGTACGGGAACGTTAAACGCTGTGGGTACTATGGTAAAGCTGTGAGCACGTAAATCAGCGACAGGGCGGACAAAAAAACCGGGCTTTATCTAAATTTACCTGATGTACCTATTGATTGCAGGAAGGCTTTTTATACCGGTCGGCCAATTGATGTATGCTTACACGCTAAGCGTTTCCAAAGGAGATTTCGTTTCCTTTTCTTCTCAGATTGACAACTGCGGTAATCAGGACCTTCAGGTGCCGGGAAAAACAGAAATACCGTTAATCCCCTGTACCCCTTGCCAGTTGAGGGTTTCTTTGGTAGAATATCCCGCTTGTGTCACGTGGAGGCAAACGTGAGAAATTATGAATTAATATACATCTCAAAGCCTGATTTAAACGACCAGGACATTGGGACATTACGGTCAGATGTACAGAATATAATCACTCAGCTCGACGGAGTGGTCGATAAGGAAGACGCCTGGGGTAAACGGCAGCTTGCTTTCGAGGTGAAAGATTTTACTGAGGGAATTTATACTCTCGTAGAATTGAAATTTCCGCCGGGTAACCCTGGGAAATTGAAAGATAAGCTTAAGATCGACGAGCGAATCATCAGGTATATGGTCACATCCCGGGAAATCAGGAAAAGTAATTCAAAAGAATGATCAGTACCATTAAACGGTGAATGGGCCGGGGCATGAAACAGGCTGGTGAAGTATGAACAGGATAGTTTTAGTTGGGCGTCTGGAGTCAACACCTGAACTAAGGCATACATCGACAGGAATACCGGTTGCGAACTTCTCCCTTTCGGTGCGCAGGAATATTCCGAACGGGCAGGGTCGTTACGAGCGTGATGTTTTCCGCGTGGTCACATGGCGAAAACTGGCCGAAACCTGCTGCCGGTTCCTGGAGAGGGGACGAATGATCGCGGTTGACGGCAAGTTGCAGAACCGCGTGCTCCAGTCTCCAAATAATGATCGCAGGATCATTGTCGAAGTCCATGCCGATGATGTGCGGTTCCTGGAGGGGGCCAAACCGAGGTCTGAGACGGGAAGACGGACAGATGCTGAAACCACGGCGGCGAACGAACAGCATGCTTCCGGAGAAGTGGCTGAACCGGAAATGCTTAAGGATGACGCCGGAGCAACCGTACAACAGAAGCCAGTTGAAGCTGATACTGTTTCTGCCGCTATTGAAAATCCTGAGCCGGGGCAAAATCAGGTTCCCGTTGAAGAAGAACCCGATGAACCCTCTGAAAATACCTGGTTCAGTGATGAAACAGAGGGAACACCTCTTTAGGATTCATGTATAAAATTGACCACCTTAAGCGCTGGTTACAAATCAGCGCTGACAGAATAAAAATAACTGAAGGAGACGTTTAGACCATGGGAAAACGAAGAAGTGGTGGCTATTCCCGCTCCTCGACAAAAAAACGGCGTGGATTCAGGCCCAGAAGAAGGAAGGTCTGTTTTTTCTGTGCAAGCAGAACCGCTGAGATCGACTATAAGGACATCGAGCTCATGCGTAAATTCATGAGCGATCGAGGAAAGATACTGCCAAGGCGCCGGACCGGAACCTGCCCGAAACACCAGCGGGAACTTGCTCGGCATATCAAAAAAGCACGCGAAATCGCGCTCGTTCCGTATACAATCGACTAACCGGCACCAACGGATTTCCGTGGATTCTCAAATTACCGGCTACGCTTAGTCCCACGGATGTTTTAATGAGAGGTGAAGATCTGCCATGAAGGTTATATTATTAGAGAACGTACCTAAACTCGGTCAGGCGGGTGATGTCGTCGAAGTAAAATCGGGCTATGGACGAAACTATCTCGTGCCGCGAGGTATGGCGCAGACGCTGACCAAAAAAGCGCTTGCGGAAATCGAGGAACTCAAACGGGTCGCGATCCGCCGTTCCGACCGTGAACTTGATAACGCCAGGAAAATGGGCGAGAAACTGGATGGCTATACTATTCAGCTTCCCGGCAAAGTAGGGGGTAGGGGGAACAAGCTTTACGGGTCGGTTACCACTCAGCAGATCGCCACTGCGATCGGGCTTTTCCTGGAGATTGAACTCGATAAACGGAAAATTTCCGTGCCTGAACCGATAAAAACGCTCGGAATGCATGATTATAAGATCAAGCTGCATCCGGAAATTGAGGTTGAGGGAAAAGTGGAAGTTGTTAAGGCTGAGGAGTAGATATCCTGACCGAACCAAGTTTTAGAAAAAATGAAAACCCAGGGCCCTTGCATGGGTCCGTTTTTTTTATTATTAAAAGGGGAGGGATTCCCGGCACAGCAATTCGAGCGAATCAGGGTATACTGGATTATTGGTATAATAATAAATTTAAATCAACAGGCAGCTGTCCCCTTATATTTTTTAACTAAAGTGAATGGTGCCCCTGTCGATTTACCAGCTATCGGCATCAAATATATAAACCGCGAAAATTAATCTTGAAAAAATGAAACGGGAGGCACAAAATGGGGGGAAATGGAGAAAATATGATGTGTCCGGGAGTTTGAGAGTAAAAGTCAGGGCCGGACCCTGGCATTTGCCGGGGTAAGATTGACAAATATTGTAATAGTTGGTAGCCTTAAAAGTTCGTGCATTGAATATTTGAAGCGCGAAGGCCGTTAGCTCAGTTGGTAGAGCACCGGACTTTTAATCCGGGTGTCGTGGGTTCGATTCCCACACGGCCTACCAGAAGAAATCGTTTGAACCTTGGAAAAATAAAGGAAATTCATATTACGTGCCCCCATCGTCTAGACGGCCTAGGACACCACTCTTTCAAGGTGGCAGCACGGGTTCAAATCCCGTTGGGGGTACCACTCCGAAAAGCATGCTTTGTAAGCTTCATATAAAAAATCGGGCTTGCGGTAATAAATAGAAGTGGAGTATAATTTTAAAGCTCGGTTAACAGGTAATGAGCGCGGGGCGGTAGTTCAGCTTGGTTAGAATATCAGACTGTCAATCTGAAGGTCGCGGGTTCGAGTCCCGTCCGTCCCGCCAGAAATTTAAGTAGAGTAAAACCGAGGAAACGAAGTCATGCCGAGGTAGCTCAGTTGGTAGAGCAGCGGACTGAAAATCCGCGTGTCGGCGGTTCAACTCCGCCCTTCGGCACCAAATGAAAACAATAATTCTCAAGATAAAATCGGAAGCGTAATATTCGGATTATTTAGTAATAATGGAAAATGTCGGGCAGTGGCGCAGTCCGGTAGCGCACTAGCATGGGGGGCTAGGGGTCCCGAGTTCAAATCTCGGCTGCCCGACCAGTTCGTAGAAACAGACCCTTTGGCGAGTATGCCGAAGGGCTTTTTGTAGGTATAATGCAGGTTTGAGCCGGTTAAGGTGCAGTTCGATAGTAAAATCTGGAGCATCTTACGTCTTTCGGTAGAATCCTGCTCAATGTACGATGAATAAAGGGTTTTTGCCAGTTCGAGAATTTTTATACCCATCCCCAGTAATGAACTGCAATTTCCCGAATTTCCATACATTTTATGGTCGATTTCAACCATCTCAGTACGCCACTCCCCTGATCGCTTCAACCACTCATCACGGCTAATGAGCTCATCAAGTTTGTCGATATAAAGTTTTTCCAGACGGGATTCGAGTAGATCCCTTCGTTTTTTTTGTTCTTCCATCGCTCGTTTACGAAATGCAATTTCGTCTTTATAACTTTCCTGCAGAGTCCTTGTTATCAGATCGTAAAATTTTTCACCGATGGATAGTTTTTTTACAGCGAGGTTGAATTGATCTGAAAGGACTTCCTCTCGGA
>DAOVJF010000333.1 GCA_030673355.1 Planctomycetota bacterium
ACTTACGCCACACATAGGGGCTTCGACGACAGAAGCCGGTAAGAAGGTCGGGGGGGCTGTGATCGAGGAATTGAAAGCTGCGCTCTTGTAAGATTGGAATTTACAGAGGTTCAACCTGATGACAAAAATTTTTCCATTCAGGGGAATTCGCTACTCCGGCAAAGTCGATCTCGATAAGGTGATCACCCAGCCCTACGATAAAATCAAGGGTGGCCTTATAAATGAATATTACGAGAGAAGTCCGTATAACTTCACCCGGATCATCCAGGCTGAGGTCGAGCCTGACACGCCGCGGGATAACCGGTACATCCGGGCGAGGAATTTCCTTGGTTCATGGTTTAATGAGGGAATTATCAAGCGCGATGAAACGCCTTCAATTTATCCTTACTACCAGGAATATACAATCGATGGCGTTACTCGTATGCGAAAAGGTGTGACCGTACTTGTCAACCTTCGCGATACGAACATCAAGGCGCATGAAAAAACACTCGATGGCCCGAAAGCCGACCGTTTAAAACTCATGGATGAGACCGGATGTCACACCGGGCATATTTTCATTCTTTATCCCGACCCTGATGGTGTAGTTAACAAGGTCCTCGACTCGGTTGCTGGGAGCGAGGAGCCAATTGCTGTCGGGCATGATGACTTCGACTGTACTCATAAACTCTGGGCAATCGCCGATGACGAGAAAATCAAAAATGTCCAGGATTTCCTTCAGCCGCACGATCTGTTTATCGCGGACGGGCACCATCGGACGGAAACCGCGGTTAATTACATGAATGCCGCCGATGTGCTTGGCGCAATTGCAAAGGGTACCGAGCTTCCCGAAAATTGCCTCATGACGCTAGTCAGTATGGATGATCCCGGACTTATCGTCCTGCCGACACACAGGTACGTTCATTCGGTTCCGGATTTTAATAAGGATGAATTCCTGGGTAAAACTGCGAAGTATTTCGATATCGAGCTCTTAAAATCCTGCGATACATGCAAGGCGGGTGACAGGAACATTACATCTGCGGTGAAAAAGGCCGCTGAACAGGGCCTTCACGCGATCGGTGTTCATTTTAAAGGTCCGCACTGCTGTCTTCTTACGTTGAAAGATGTCGGCGTTATGGATGATCTCGCGCCCAGAAACGAAGACGGCTCGATGAAAAGCGAAACCTGGCGTGCACTGGATGTGACAATCCTCCATACGATTCTTCTCGACACAATTCTTGGAATTGATGCGGATAAACTCGCGGCACAGACCAATGTCAATTATCACCGGCATGTTGGGGACGGCTTGAAATCCCTCGCTGACGATCCTCAAGGTAACGCGCTGTTCATATTAAACCCAACGAAAACCGAGGAAGTGAAACTGGTCGCGGACGCCGGAGAGCGAATGCCCCAGAAGTCGACCGACTATTTCCCGAAACTTCTCAGCGGTATGGTTTTCAACAAGATCAGGTACATTGGGTATCCGGAAGGCAAATCGGAATTTCTCTCACTTTAGAATTACTCTACTCTAAAAAAATGAGCAACACCGGGAACAGGCACAGCTTAGGGGACTGGTCACAGATTTGCCGCTAATACAAATGGTCATGCTCCCTGCAAACTACCCGGCAAATCTGAGTGCCTGTCCCCGGTCTCCGGGTTTTTCTAATACCTTAAGAGGGTTTTTAATCAGATTGGTGTATTATATCCGGGTGGATTTCAAACACGGATGGAGGAGCATGCCAGAAGTCAGAAAAATACTCGTTTTATGCTGTACCGTATCGCTCCTGATACTGGCTTCCGCATGCTCCCGCAGTGATCCGAACATATCCTATGAATGGTCCGATAGCTGGGGCGGGGAAGGGAGAAGTATCGGGACAAATATTGCTGTGTCCGATGCGGGTGATGTTTATGTCGGCGGTGGTTACACAGGCGATGTTTACCCCGGACTGGACTTTTCAAACGGCGGGTTCGATCTGTTTCTCTCTAAGTGGGATTCCACCGGACAATTGAAATGGACTTTAACGCTGGGTGGTCCGGGTGACGAGGTCGCCAACGGAATGGCTCTCGACGGTGAGGGCAACATTTATATTACCGGCTCTTTCAGCGAGACAGTCGATTTCTCGTCAAACCCGAATTCTCCTTTGGAGCATACATCCCGGGGGAGCGACGATGCCTTCCTTGTTAAATACAATCCCGACGGTTCACTTGTCTGGATAAAAACCTTCGGCGGAGAACATTACGTTGGCAGTCTTGGACTGGCTACAGGAAATTCCGGCCAAATTTATGTTGTCGGGGGATTTGATAGAAGCATGAATTTTGATTCCGGGCCTGAAAGTACCGAAAGTCACATTTCCAACGGTATGTACGATGTGTTCATCGCGAAATTTGACACGGAAGGAAATTACATCTGGGCCCGAACCTGGGGTTCGACAAATCATGACTGGGCTACGGCGGTAGCGGTCGATGACACCGGGAATGCCTTTGTAACCGGGCGGTTTGTCGGGACGGTCGATTTCGATCCGGGTCCGGAATCCGATGAACGCACAATGAACGGAATCAGGGATATTTTCCTGTCCTCGTTTTCACCGGATGGGGAATATCGATGGTCGACAGCGGTAGGATATGATTTCGCGGATGACGCGAATGGTATTGCTGTCGACAGTGATGGAAATATTTTCGTTGCCGGGGGGACGCAGGACAGGGATTTCGGGAACGAGGGTGGTCCGGATGCAGAAATGGCAACCGCCTTTCACGATCCTTTCCTCTGGAAATTTGACATGGCTGGTGATCTTGTCTGGGTGCGAAGCTGGGGCGGCGATCTCTGTCACGGGGTAACGGTCGATGGTAACGGCAACCCGTATGTTATCGGCGTCTACAGGGGCAGGGTTGATTTTAATCCTGGTACGCGCAGATTCAGGAAGCCGTGGGGAAGGTTGGGGGATGTTTTTCTTGAGAGTTTCGATTCCGACGGCAATTTCCGGTGGATCAAGGCATGGGGTTCACCGAGGGAGGAAATGGGAAAAGCGGTAGCCCTCGATGGTCATGGCGGGATTTATATCACCGGAAGTTTCGAAGAAAGCATCGACGCCGACCCTGCGAGCGGGGAAGAAATATTGACATCGCATGATTCAGATGATGTTTACGTAATCAAACTCAACCTTCTGAACAATGATTAAGACCAATTCTGTTAAACAACACTCGAATCAAGATCGGTCAAAGGAAATGAAACAAATTCGGTGTCGCCTCCACAATCCATCCTGGATTTTGGAGGTGTCTCATATTATGGTGACTTACCCATTACAGTTAGTTTAATTCAGGAACCACCATAAGATCAGACACCTCTAAGCTTCACTACGCTCCGCTCCGTTCAGCGTAGAGGCGTCACCGGCTAAATATGTCCAATCAATTTTTAATTAACAGAATTGGTCTCAAACCTGGTACTTGACTCTTTGTAACTTATGTGTTAATTATTTAGTAGTAATTACCCCGTGCCGGGTTAGAAGGTGATAGATTAGCTTACAAAATGGGAATTCCCTGGGAATTCGATTTCAACTCGAACAATCGGAGGTGTTTTTTTTGAGGACTTATATTCTGATATGTTTATTGGCGTTACTGGTGGTCGGTTGCGCGCGGAATACCGGGAATCCCGCTTTGCCGGGAGTTTCGGACGATCCTGCTGCGGGAAGGTTGGAGATTACTACCGGGCGTGAAGTCTCCACTCACAATCCGCACAAGCTCTGGGCCGCGGGAAACCTGTATTTCGATCCCGACCATGAGAAAGTAGAGATAGTTCCGACACGATTTGGGGGGACACACCTAAATGTGCTCAGGTTTTTCGAGGTGTCGTGCGATAACTGTTTGTTGATCACCGGAATATCGAACAATTGGGACGGGACTTTCAACCTCTCAATTGAAATCACTCATCCGTTCCCCGGGCATCCGGAATTGACCGTTTTCGATCCGAAATTGATTTTGATGTTCAAGGGATCGCACATGATACCCGTGGTCATACACAAGTTCCCGCTTTACCCGATCGACTGGCGGTTGTCGTGGCGCCTGATGGGCGATCCGGAGGTGCTGAACGCCGACGGTTACACCTACTTCT
>DAOVJF010000211.1 GCA_030673355.1 Planctomycetota bacterium
GTACCTACGGTGAATACATAAAATGGAAAAAAGGCGGGTACTGTTTTCCGGTCTATGGTGAACGTGAGGAGACAATTTTAAAAAACCTTCTTACCATCCAGAAAGCAAACGATCTCGAAATAGACTGGGTCGGACCGGACAGGATTAAGGAACTGGTACCCGGCATCAGCCCGGACGGCTTGCGCGGCGGGACATTCTCGCCAAACGACGGGCAGGTCTCACCTTTAAATTTCGCTGCGTCATGCCAGCGAGCCGCTGAAGATAAAGGAGCCGATTTCAAATTCAATGAAACGGTGATCGGGATCGATCTTGGACCCGGTGGAAAAGTCGAGAAGGTCCGTACAGATAAAGGCGAGTACTCAACCCCGATAATTGTAAATGCGTCGGGCGCGAAAGCGAAAGAAATCGGGAAACTTTCGGGTCTCGAAATTCCGGTCGTTCCCGACAGCCATGAAGCCGGGATAACCGCGCCGGTGGAACAGTTCCTGGATCCGCTTGTCGTGGATATCCGTCCCGGAGCCGACGGAAAAACCGCGAATTTCTATTTCGGTCAGGGATCGACCGGGCACATTATTTTCTGCTACACGCCATCTTCGCTTTTCATCGGTAACGACCGTGACGAGACCAGCGAATTCATGCCGATTATCGCCAGGCGCATGATCGAACTTGTGCCCAGGTTTAAAAATCTATTGATCCGGCGTGTCTGGCGAGGGCTTTACCCGATGACCCCCGACGGGGTGGCGATTGTCGATAAAGTCGAAGAGCAACCGGGCATGTACCTGGCGGTGGGAATGTGCGGGCAGGGATTCATGATGGGCCCGGGAGTCGCGTTGAACCTGGTAAAATACATCCTGCACGATGAAACCGATCTCCCGATGGATTCTTTTAAAATGCTCTCGTTCTACCGCGATTTCACCGGCAAAACCGAAGCCCTGAAGTAACATGCACATCTGTAACATGCACATCCGTAACATGCACATCCTGTGCATGATCTTCAGTCTCATGGACTGGAAGTCCATGATCCGGTTTATTCCTCCAACAAAAAAACCGGTTCTTCATCAAAATCAATCGTTACCGTTCCATGAATCTCGACCGGGAGCGCCCCGTATACCGATGTGCCCCCAATCCGCGCAATATTGATATCGCTTTCATCCCCGAATGCCTGGAGTGGTGTCGGCTGGAAAAATATCGCCCCGGCCAGTACCCACACTCCTATAGCCAGAAATGTAAGAATTGCTTTTGTGTATCGATCGATCATCAGATGATCCTCCGCTTTCAAACTTGTATGAATTAATATCATTAAAAGAACCCGATATGTTCGATCAGCGGGAAAACAAAAATGGTATCCTCCGTCCGGTGCCTATATGAGCTGGATTAAAGAAATCGATGAATCCGAAGCTGACGGTAAACTCCATGAAATCTACACTAAGGTGAAGGGTTCAAGAGGTAAAGTTTCAAACATCATGAAGGCCCAGAGCCTTAACCCGGACGCGATGAATGCCCATCTCGACCTTTACCTCGCGATAATGTTCCGGAAAGGCGGGAATATTTCACGCGAGCAGAGAGAATTGATCGGGACAGCGGTATCCCTGGCCAACTCATGCGGATATTGTATCGAACACCATGCCGCCGCTTTGAATTTCTACTGGAAGGATAAGGACCGGCTCAGGGAATTTATCGAAAATTACCAGACTTTCAACCTTCCGGAAAATGACCGTAAGGTTGTCGATTACGCGGTAAAACTCACGATGTCTCCATCCGAAATCGGGGAACGCGATATTGAAACACTCAGGGACGCGGGATTCAAAGATGACGACATTCTCCTTATTAACATGATCACTGCGTACTTTAATTTTGTAAATCGTGTCATCCTCGGCCTCGGTGTCGAATTTTCAACGGAGGAAGTGGAGGGATATAAATACTAAATTAACTATAGTTGCCATTTTCAACTTTTACTGTACAATATACAACCCATCACAAAGAAACAAGGTGCGTAAATGCCGAAACAAAAAAAGAAATTAATCACCGCGGAAGACCTCTATAATCTTGACCTTATCACCGATATTGAAATTTCACCCGACGGAAAAACTGTCGCTTACACCCACCAGCGGGTTGATAAAAAAACCGAAAAGAAATTTTCCAATATCTGGATAGTGGCAACATCCGGAGGTGCGCCACGGCAGTTCACATACGGCGACCATGTTGATGCTCATCCGCGATGGTCTCCGGATGGAAAACAGATCGCGTTTATTTCCAATCGAAATTCCGAAACCCAGCCGCAGATTTACCTGATCCCGTTCGGGGGTGGTGAGGCCAGGAAACTTACCGACCTGAAAGGCTCACCGATGACTTTCAGGTGGTCTCCCGATGGAAACTCCCTTGTCCTTATGTTCAGGAAAAAGGATAAAGAAGCTGTCGAAATGGAGAAGGATGAGGGGAAAAAGAAACTTGGAGTGGTCGCGCGGCATTATGATCGCCCGTTTTATAAGATGGATGGCGCGGGGTTTAACCCGAAGGAACGCATCCATATCTGGACCATCAACGCAAAAAATGGAAAGGCCGAACAGCTCACCGACCATAAGGTGTTCGATGAATACGATCCTGTTTTCTCTCCGGATGGAAAGCAGATTCTTTACACATCAAATCGCAATCCAAAACCCGACCTGAACATATATGAAGATCACCTGTACCTGATGCCATCAAAAGGCGGCAGGTTTAAGGAACTCCCAACTTTCGATAAAGGTGAAGCTCGCCTGGTTTCGTTCTCACCGGATGGGAAATGGATCGCTTTCCTTGGAAACGAGGGTGAAGGCGACTGGTGGAAAAATACCCGGCTCTGGATCGTAGCTTCAAACGGCAAAAGTAAACCAGTCTGCCTGACCGAAAAATTCGACTGGGACGTGAATATGACCTGCATCAATGACATTATCGGTGCACTGGGCATGACACGCCCGACATGGTCGAACTGCGGGCAGTACATCTATTTCCAGGTATCTCGTCATGGCAGTACTTCACTCAGGAAAATCGATATCGATACACTTAAAGTGGAAGATGTAATCAATATTGACGGCGCGGTTGGGAAATTCTGTTTCGATGACAAACAGGATAAGCTTGTTTATTTTTCCGGGAACATGACAGACCCAGGGCAGATTTTCGTCAGGGATATGAAAAAAGGTATCGACAAACAACTCACGAAAAATAATCGGAAACTTCTCAATAAATTAAACCTCGGAGAAATTGAGGAGATCTGGTTCAAGGGGTCCGACGGTAATCAGCTTCAGGGATGGATCCTCAAGCCGCCCGGATTCAGTCCGAAAAGGAAATACCCGGCGATTCTTGAAATCCACGGCGGACCGCTGGTTATGTACGGCAACCTGTTTATGCACGAGTTCTACTACCTTGCCGCGCAGGGATACGTGGTTTTCTATTGCAATCCGAGGGGCGGGCAGGGCTACGGTGAAAAGCACTCGAAAGCAATCCACAACAGGTGGGGCACGAAGGACTACGAGGACCTGATGAAATTCACCGATCGCGTGGTCCGGAAACCGTATGTCGACAAGGACAGGCTTGGAGTCACCGGCGGGAGCTACGGCGGTTACATGACGAACTGGATTATCGGGCACACGCACAGGTTCAAAGCCGCGGTGACACAGAGATCGGTCAGCAACCTTGTATCCATGTGGGGATCGAGCGATTTTAACTGGGTATTCCAGGAGCCGTTCGGTAACAAACCGCCATGGGAAAATTTGCAGAACTTCTGGAAGCAGTCGCCGATGAAATATATCGGGAACGCCAAAACCCCCACACTCGTAATTCACAGCGAGATGGACCTGAGGTGCCAGATAGAGCAGAGTGAACAGGTTTTTGTCGCGTTACAGACACTCGGGGTCGATTCAGAATTTGTTCGGTTCCCGAACGAACCGCATGGGTTGTCGCGAGGCGGTAGAACAGATCGGAGGATCGAGCGGTTGAATCATATTGTCAGATGGTTTGATAAATATCTTCAGCCTCGGAAAAGGAAGAAGTAGGGCATCAGGATTTGAGGAACCTGTCCCCGGTGATCAACGCAACCTGGATTTAATTCAGGAGTCCTGGAGGATATGGTATCGCAGGAAATTTCCAGATGAACGATGAAATAAAACTTATCGGGCTTGAGAAGATCTCACCGAGGTTTCATCTGCTCAGGCGTCTTGCGCTGAATGATAACCCTATCCAGGCGACCGCGGCCCGTGAGCTTTTTGTGAACAAATATGCGAGAAGAACAGGTGGCTGGTTTGAATTCATCGTAATTTTCATAGCGCCTTCATCCGGGCTGGCTATGCTTTTACCATTTCAATATATGGGAGCGTTTGCCATATTGGGCATTATTGGCCTTTTTGCTACTCTGACTGGGGTTTTTTTACTTACTCTCCCAATTGTCAGAGTTATTAACCGGGACTATGACTCAAAAGGATTGAGATACACCATCCTTAATAGTAAGGAAATTTTATCAGGCCTGCTTCAGGTCCAGGTTGTGTCTTACCTCATACCTAAAGTTATTGGATCTCTTATCGGATTCCTTATTAGTGCAATCTCTTTCCACCAGATGACTCAGGCAGCAGGGCCATTATTTGACGAGTTCGATTATGGTTGGTCAATGTATATAACTCAGGTAGTCACAAGCATTATGACAATTGTAATGATGGTTCTAATGTCTATCATAATCGTCCTGGAAACCAGGACCCTCTGGGGTTCATTTACCGGGCTTATCATTGCGTATTTCCTAATTCCAATTTTCTCTACGTTAATATTTATTATCAGGGATCCAATTGGGAGTGTAGCTATTTGTATGATTCTTGTGGCAGGTCTCACATTTTGGGCGTACAAATCGGTCCGCAGAGCAGTCATGCCGGGGAAGAATTAGCCAGTTTGGGATTGATCAACGGCGACAAGCACGTTCGGCGGGGAGATTTGGGAGGATTGGAAGGGGTACAAAGCCTCACTCAGCATGTCACCGGCACCCGTTTAGTGCTAAGTCGAGGGGAAGACCGAAGAAGGAATAAAGATGAGAGATAAATCTAAAGCAATCGGTAGTCGTCCCCATTTTCTAATTTTTTCTCCCGTATGGTAAACTACCCGATCAAATCTGATAAAGAGGTTCGCGATCATGAATACATACATCTTTCGCATTGCCTGTCTTTCATTGATGCTCTGTCTGCTTGCTGCCGGTATCGCTTCGGGACATACAAACGAGCATAAACAATTTCCGGATTTTGACATACCCGATATCGATGAACTTGACGACCTGGACGATATTGAAGATGCCATCGAGGATCTTGGTGATATCGCCTATATAGTCGAAAACCTTGGGGGTTTCGGACTGAGTATGGATCAGGAAGAACCAATCACCACGAATCTCGACGATGCAATCACCGACACCCCATTCCTCGACAACTACCCGGTTTCGAATTTTATCGGGAACAGGGAATTCATTACCCTGA
>DAOVJF010000164.1 GCA_030673355.1 Planctomycetota bacterium
ATTCATACGATTCCGGAACCAGTACCAACCCCACCAGGAATTTCGACGAGGAAGGTTTGATCGATGTTCAACTGAAAGTAATCGATAATGATTTTGACGAGGATATCCTGGATATTCCCATAACTGTCACAACAACGAATATCGATCCTGTCGCCGATGCGGTTGCTACAACATCGACCACTATTTACTCAACGGAATCAGTTACGTTCAGTGCCCTGGGTTCAACAGATGAGGTCTGTGACGATATCGGGAGTTATGAATGGGATTTCGATGGTGACACTGTTTTCGGTGATTCGTTTGATTCAGGCACTCCCGATAATCCGACCAAAGTCTACATGTCTATGGGTACATATGAAGTCATGCTTCGTATAACTGATGGTTTTGGCATTACCGATGAGACTGAAACTCCGATCACGGTTACGGTAGAGAACGCCCCTCCGAATTCCTGTGCTGAGATCACAGACCCATGGCCATATATGTGGAACACGGATATCCACTTCTCAGGCGCATGTTCTTATGACGTGGATGGCACTGTGGATCTTTACGAGTGGGATTTCAATGCGGACGGAACCTATGAGACTACGGGTGTCGATTTGATCCTGAATATTGCCACAGCCGGTGATTATCAGGTCCAGCTTCGTGTAACTGATGATCTCGGTAAGACGGACCTGCTCGATGCACCATTTACCTGGCATGTTTACGATGATACGAACATAGCTCCCATAATTACCCAGGTAAACCATTCCCGAACTACAAGCTATACCGGTGAAGACCCTGTCAGCCTGAGTGTCGATTTTATTGATCCTCCTATCCCACCCAGTGATACTCATACATTCCTCTGGACTTGTGATTACGGCACATTCGATGATGAAACAAGCCCGACTCCTGTCTGGACCCCGCCAAATCAGGTCGTTGAGTGCGATATCACCTGCAGGGTTACTGACAGCGAAGGTGGGTGGGATGAAGGAACCTGCCAGCAGTGGGTAACTTCTTATCCGATATTAGATGAATACAACTCGTATTCTCCGGACGGAGCATTGCCATCCGGGTCCCTTGAAGATATATACACAAGCGAAACTTACGATCCGACCGACTATATCTTCCCGAATTCACCGAATCCAAATGGTAATGTTGTCTTTATCAACATCTGGGCGTCATGGTGTCCTCCGTGTAAGGCTGAGTTACCGCATCTTCTGGCCATGTACAATACATGGAAAGACGATGATTTCATCTTCTTTGAGCATTCCATTCAAGATAGTTTCAGTGAAATGATGATATACCTCAACGCTAATCCGCAATGGCAGGCCACTTACTGGACGTATGAATATCCACCGACATACTGGCCGCAGATCCGTCAGTGGATTTCACCGGACACCTCGGAAAACTCAATACCACAGTCATTCATATTCGATCGTGACGGCTACGTCCGCTTAAGTAAGGTTGGATCAATTTCAAGCCCGACCTATTACGATGCCGTTCTGGACCAGTTGCTGTAATTACTACAGTCAGAATATTTCTAAATCGAATAAAAAAAGCCCTCCGGAATTCCGGAGGGTTTCTGTTTGCCTGGATTTTATAAATCGTTTAGTCGACCTCAACAATCGCGTCGATTTCTATTGCCGCGTTTAAAGGGAGTTCCATAGCACCTATCGCGACTCTCGTATGTTTTCCGCTTTCCCCAAGGACCTCCGCGATAAAATCACTCGCGCCATTTAAAACATCAGGCTGTTTTACAAATCCATTATCCGATTGTACGTAACCGTTAAGTCGTACGAACCGTTTGACCCTGTCGAGGGACCCGAGATGTGATTTAAGCTGAGCGAATATATTTATCGCGCATATTCTGGCGCCATCCCGTGCTTTTTCCAATGTACAGGTATTCGGAACACTACCCACCGCCATCAATCTTCCATCCTTCATGGGTAGTTGCCCCGACACAAAACACAGGTTTCCCGTCCGGACAACAGGTACATACGATCCCATCGACTCGGGTGGGGTAGGTAGAACGATTCCCATTTCCCGAAGTTTATCCTCAACAGTCATTTCTTCCCTCCGTTAAAACCGGTTTAGAATAATGGTTGATTTACGATCGCCTGATTGCCGAGTACATTCGGCATAAACTGGGTTATTAATATCCAGGCCGAGAGGGCTGTGAGTGTCGGCACTGTAATATTATCGCTGCCCCAAAGGCTTAAGGCTTCAATTATTGTAGCGATTCCCGCAATAAGGAAACCAGCGGCCAGCAGTGTAAAAATCCTGACGGTGATCCCCAGGCTTCCTCCAAAAATCGTGAAGATTATTATTGTGAGTATGAATGTGGTTCCAAACATGGTGAGACTTCCGGCGTAGCTTCTTGGCTCACCATGGACCAAATACGTATTGTCCTTTCCGAAAGCCCTGCCGACAATACTGGCTCCGGCGTCGCCAAACGCCATTGTAAGGATTCCAAGTACAGCAAGGGCCCAGTAATTAGTCCCGTAAAAGACCAGTATGAGAATAATAAAGCTGATCGGGTACAGGACAGTTCCCACATTGCCCCTGTCTTCCCCCTGGATCTGCGACAGCAGTCCATATTTATAATCGACCAGGTTGATGATGGTAAAAAGAATGGGTGGGATTAGCGCTATCTCTACGTGCTTGAACGCCCAGGGAATTACAATTATAACCAGGCCCATAAAGACATGCACAAATTTCCTGGTCCCGTCTTTCGAGATCCCAAGCTTACCCAGGTATTTTGAACCAAGTAAAAGGAGAAACGGGTAGATGAGAAACAATATCGCAAAAATTATATCCCGGGTATAAACATTCATAAACAGTTTCCTCCGGTTATTTCACGTGGAGATTCTAATCGCATGGGGCATTATTGTAAAGGGATAATATAACACTCAAATTCTCCTTAGTTCTCGTTCAAGAGGTTTAATATGTCCTGTCGACTATCAACCGGCTCTTGACCGTTCGTATCCGGCCGGTAGAAAAACCAGTACCGTCGCATGAATAACGGGATGAAGGCATCCTGGATCTGGCTTACCGACTCATCGATCTCATAATTTTCGAGAATTGCGTTTTCCATTCCCGGTGTAAATCTGTCCCATCCGGCATGACCACCGGCCCCGGGTTGATCGTCGTTATACGGATCGTTCACATCGAACCTCAGCATAATGATATCGAATTCCTTATTTTCTATTGCATCCACTAACGGTGTCTCATCCCAAAAACCCTCCCGGGCCATCTCGCTCATAATGAATGGATTAAACAGCACCTCATGCCCCGCAAGTATGCAGAAACCCTCATCCTCTGAAAGTACCGGGCCGTTTACCGAAGACAGCGTTTCCACGATTCGCTGCCCGGTCAAATTATCCTCAAGCTGCGGTGTGAACGAATAACCGCGGTTTCCTTCCAGCAAACCCGACTGGAAAATCCCAGCGGGAACCAGTAACAGCACTGCGAGTATCCATCCAGGTTTTATTTTCAAATTGCCAATAGCGTTCATCATGTCGAATGCGAATATCCCCGCAAGACATGAAGAGGCGATTATAAGGTTAATAAAGTAATTCAGGTCTGACCCGACTTTCCCCGAGAGCAGTGCGGTTGCCAGGCTTCCAATGAAATAAAACCCCAGTATTCTTTTTTTGCGATCCTTGAGAACCCCCGGAAGGGTAAAGATCGCGAGTAACAGGATTATCGAATGCGCCGGTAGAATCCATTTGGCTGCGGTTAGGATACGCTCCGGGTAAAACTGGGTTCTGGTATATATGACCGTATGCCTCCAGAATTCCCCTCCGGTTAAAAATTGGAGCATCATAAGAATGGCTGCGACACCGATAATCCAGCCGACTACAATAACCACCCCGGTCGTGGTGCTTGTTCCATTAGTTCCCCGGTCCTGTTTTCGTGTGAGGAGCAATGACGCTGCAATCGCGAATGCGGCTTCCACCGATGATTGCCTCGTGAATATCGCAGCAATAAGAAACGGGAGCGACCAGAATATCCCTGCACCGCGTGCGGATATCGCAATCCATAACGCTATTATGCCAAGTGCGGACGCGAGAATATCCACCCTTAAAAGCGCTCCCCAGAAATAAATAACCGGACTTGCCAGGACCATCAGGCCCGCAATCCATCCGGCCGTCCTGTTTTTCGTCACACCGCTTACGCATCCCGCCGCAGCTACTGCGAGCATGATTGTGGAGATCACCGAAATGAAACGTCCTGTGAAAAACGATGCATTGTCCGGATCAGTAAAGATAGAAAGAATTGCCGGGTAAACCGGTGGATAGTTGGTTACGATGTAAGGTGCCGGACCGATAGCCTGGTAGAGCTGTTTCCCGCTGGCAAGAAGTATTGCCTGGTTAAGGCAGAACCCTTCACCATCATCGAGGGGGTATGGAAAAGCGAGATAATGATAACAATGCTCGGCCAGGCTCAGTACCGAGGCGATTCCCACGGCCAGGATAAGAGGAATCAGGAATTGAAATACCGGATTTTTATTATTTTTTAAAGCCTTGTAGCCCTCAAGCAGGACCCGGAACCCGCCGACAATTACCAGGAGAACTGAAATCCAGGTTAGTATTGGAGGAATGGTGTTTATTCCCCCACTTAAAATCCAAAGGCCGATCCCTGTAAGGATTGCTGCAATAATGCTGGTTAAACCGGCTTTACTGTGTTTAGATGATTCGAAGATTGTTTGATTTTGTTCCATTGAATACTACGCAAACGGTCTGGATTATGGTAAATTGTTTTAGAAGGTCTCCTGATTATAATATAGGGAGATCGAAATTGAATCTATTGTCCGCCGGATCCTCTGGAAACGTTTGACATTGCTTCTCCGGTGGGCTACGATATTATTTCCTGTACGCAGAAGACAGGTGTTGAGTATTGCGTGTCTGAGTTAAGATTATATACGAGGAAATGCTTAAAATAAATGGTTCCTAAGGATCAAAAGAGGGAAAAAATAGGCCAGATCCTCATTAGTACCGGCTCGATTACCAATGAGGAACTGGACAGGGGTCTTGATTTTCAAAAATCCAATCCTGAAGATAAAATCGGTATTATTCTTGTGCGCCAGGGTTTTTGCACAAAGGACGATGTCGCGCTGGCTTACGAAAAGCAGACCGGCATCAAGTTTAAAAACCTTTCCGATTACGAATACACAAAAGACCTGGAAGCAGTGGTTCCTCCAGACACTATGAATAAGTTCATGGTTCTGCCAATCCGGGTTGTCGACGACAGCCTGGAAGTCGCGATGGTGGATCCCCTCGACTTCGTTCTCCGCGAGAATCTCCGGATGATTACCGGGATGAAAATCATCCCGTATATTTCCCACGAGGACCAGATCCGGGAAATAATCTTCCAGAAGGTCGGTAAGAAATTCGCTACGGATGAATACATCACCGCAGCGATGGACCAGTACTCCGATGATGATGATACTATAAACATCTCCAAGAGCCTGCAGAGCGAGGGCATGGACGCGGTGAATGCCGGTCCTGTCGTACGTCTCGTTACCACGATAATAACCGAGGCTGTCGAATCGGGCGCTTCGGATATTCATGTCGAACCAACCGAGGTCGAGGTCGTTGTCAGGTACCGTATCGACGGTATTCTCCATAAAATAATGACGATACCCGCCAAGATCAAAAACCCGACTGTTTCCCGTCTGAAGATTCTCGCCCAGTTAGATATCGCTGAACGCAGGAAACCGCAGGACGGCCGTATGAGTTCAAAGATCTCGGGTAAGGACCTTGACTTCCGTGTCAGTTGTCTCCCGACTGTCTATGGTGAGAAACTCGTACTCCGAATTCTCGATAAAGGAAACGCGCTGGTCGGCCTGGAAAAACTCGGTCTTGAGGAGCATGACGATAAATTTGTCCGCGAAATGTCAACGAGTCCATGGGGCATCATGATAGTCAGTGGACCTACCGGATCCGGTAAATCCACGACACTTTACTCCATACTTAGCATGCTCAATAACACCAAAGTCAACATCGTGACTATTGAAGATCCCGTTGAGTACACTCTTGAGGGTATCAACCAGGTAGAGGTTAACTTCAAGGCTGGACTTGATTTCTCCGCAGCGCTGCGAAGTTTCCTTCGCCAGGACCCGGATATCATCCTCGTTGGTGAGGTTCGTGACAAGGAAACCCTTCATGCGGCTGTTGAAGCATCCCTGACCGGCCACCTTGTTTTCACCACCCTCCACACCAACGATGCACCGTCAAGTGTCGTTCGTATGGTCCAGATGGGCGCTCCAAACTACCTTGTTGCCGCTTCCGCGATCGGTGTTCTCTCCCAGCGGCTACTCCGAACCGTATGCTCGGTATGCAAGGAGCCTCTCCCGATTACCGAGGAATTCAGGACCACATTCAG
>DAOVJF010000209.1 GCA_030673355.1 Planctomycetota bacterium
AAGATCTGATACGGGGTCCTTACCGATTCTCCACCGGTAATTCTCCGCCGGGACCCCAGATGAACCTGATATCCGACTCCCCGCCGACCGTGTAACTGACCACATGCTGGGTTTCATCGGGCACGAGCATGTTTTGATTTGCGGTTGTGAATTCCCGTGGTTTCCATCGCACGTATAAAATTCGCCACGTTTCCATCCCGCTTTCTATGTCGGTCATAACAACAGCGCGACCGGTACGGGACATCACTCCCGGCGTGGATGAATAGAGGAAAAAATCGCCGTTGGGAGCGAAATCGACCCAGAGTTTCATTTCATCGAATACCGCCAGGCGACGGCTCGCGTCCGAATCGAGACTGTATAAATACAACTGTTCACCGCTTAGTCTTGTGGCGTCAACTTTAAATTCCTCCACATAATCAAGCGTATACATCAGGTAGCGTCCGTTCGGATGCCATACGGGATTCCCGGTTTGGGTGTTCATCGCGACCCTGGTAATCGCGTTGGCAGCAAGCGTTTCCAGATCGATGAGATATACATCCACTCGAAATCCGAGGTCGAAAGTGGCGAGATATTTTGTGCCGTCCGGTGAGAACCCGCCAAGGTCGACCACCGGATTCTCAGAAATCCTTTCGGAAATTACACTCGTATTGTTAATAAAATGAAGCCACTTTTTTTCGGGATCGCCTTCGTCCAGCAGGGCAACAGCAAGCATGCCGCCATCGTCCAGGATCGTCATATCGATGATCTCATCCGATGTCGAGAACCATTCGCTTTCCGTGAAACTTATAATCGGCCTGGGATTGGCGCCGGGATGGAATGATTCCTCAGGCTCGATACGCGTAAATTCCACCCGCAAAATAATGTTCGCGCCGCTATCGTCCCTGCCCCGGATCGCGATTACATCATTCCAGGATGCCGCCCATGGTTTATCGGAACTGGCGGTCAGTTCGGTATCAAATTCATACTCGGTGACCAGATCGCGGTCCATTTCGAGACGTGTCAAACCCATGAATCCGTCAGGGTTATCTCGAAGGAGGTAGGTCGCCGATCCGGTGGATTTGACATCATGAACACTTTCCAGGCCGTAAAGGATACAATTTATGTCGTTGGTATTTTCCAGAATACGGTAGAGCTCCGTCGAGTCATCGCGGGTTTCCCAGTACATCACGGGATGACTGAATTCCATGTAGGGTTCGATAATATTTTTTATTACACCCTTCGGTTCCCTCGATATGCAACCGGAACAAAGAAAGATAAGGATGAACAGGGAAATAATTGTTGATAAAAAGTAAACGCGTCTCAATTGCTGCTCCTTTCCTGATAGTTAAACAATAATTACCAACAGAATCAGTGCGATCCGTTACTTAGTTCAATCAGCCTGAGAAATTCCATGCGGGTTTTTGAGTAACGTTTGAACCCGCCGCGCATCGCACTGGTAATCGCTTTAGAATTCTGTTTCTGAATACCCCGCATCATCATGCAGAGGTGGTGCGCTTCTATGACAACTCCCACGCCTTTTGGTTTCAAAACGGCCATCAAAGTGTCGGCAATCTGGTTGGTCAGGCGTTCCTGCACCTGCAGACGCCGCGCGAAAACATCGACGATCTCGGGGATTTTCGACAGCCCGATTATTTTCCCGTTTGGAATGTAAGCCACATGCGCTTTCCCGAAAAACGGCAATATGTGATGCTCGCATAATGAGTAGAGTTCGATATCCCTCAGGAGGATCATTTCGTCGCATTTGTCCTCGAAAATTCCCTCTCCGATAACCTCGTCCAGGTTCCGGTAATAACCGGCGGTAAGGAATCTCAGGCTGTCCGCAACCCGGGCAGGGGTCTTTCTGAGATCATCACGATCGGGATCCTCGCCAAGCAGTCTGATGATTTCCCGGTAATGTTCAGCGATCTTCCCGGTTGTCTCGCCGTTCAAGGGCGGGAAGAACATCCCTTCGAGATCGACAACCGGCTCAGGTAAATCGACCTGACCGGATTTCGTAGTTTTCTTCGTGACCATATTAAGTAACCTCATTGAAATATATAGAACGGTGATTATACCGCCTGATTGAAAGTGCTGTCTATTTGTAAATGGATTCGGACAGGGTTTGCAGAGGCAAATAGAGGTGATTAAGCTCAATTTTTCGCAGGGTTAATTCGATCAATTCATCCTTTGTTCAAGGTAAGTCGGCTGATTCGGTCCAGGAGTGGAGTGGTGGTGGAGAATTTTCCAGCCGCCAGGCTCGCGTCGGAAAATATTCGTGACATATACCTGAATTGACAAGGTCTCGTCCCCATAAGTGGTTACAAGCGTACCGGTGAGGAAACTCCAGCCGATATCGCCGTGGCGCATTACGGATACCGGATGTAAAACCGCTTTCAATTTACTCGTATGGTATGTAATCGCCTCGATCGCAATCCTGACCGCTTCCGGTCCTTTCGCCATCTCTATCCCAGGGAAAATCAGTGTTATCCCGTCGAAATCGCTCCAGCATGCCATTATCTCATCGACATTCAGCGACTGAAGGGCGTCGATGAAGCGGGAATCGGCATCCACTACCGGATCGATATCCTCGATATCATCATTCAGGAAATCTTCATGCATGGCTAAAATGAAATTCTCAGGTTTGCACTACTGATTTTAACCCACAAATTCAAATTCATCCACCGCCGGGACAATTCCAGCGTCCGCAGCGCGGGAAAGAAGCTCCCTGACCGCCCTGCGTCCGGTCTCCCCCCAGTCGAGAGTGTAGTCATTAACATACATTGAGACAAACTCGTCAACTTTTTCAACCGCAAGGTCCCGACCGTAGTCCCGGGCATAGCCGATGGCATCCGTACGGTGTTCCATCCCGTACCCGATGCTTTCACGTATCGCCTGTCCGGCTTTTTCATGAATATCAGGACCCAGGCTTGTTTTAATCACATTTGCACCGAGTGGAAGCGGTAGCCCGGTTTCTTCCTTCCACCACTTACCAAGGTCGCCGACACAGTGCAGGCCTTCATCCTCGTAGGTTACCTGCCCTTCGTGGATGATAACACCGGCGGCCACATCTTTGTTTTTGACGGCTTCCATGACCCGGTCGAACGCAACCTCCTCGGTCTTGAGTCCCGGGACCGCGAGTCTCAAAGTCAGGGCGGCGGTGGTAAGGGAACCGGGTATCGCGACGATTTTCCCCTGGAGTGATTTGAGGTCCAATTTTTCAAGGGAGACAATTTTGGGACCATAGCCGTCACCGACACTCGCGCCGCAATTCATGAGCGAGTACTCCCTGGCCAGGTACGGGTAAGCGTGAATGCTTATTGCAGTGATATCAAACTGGTTTTTCAGGGCTGCCTGGTTCAGGGACTGGATATCCGAAAGCGTGTGTTCGAAATCGATCCCCGGTACCCGGACATATCCTTTGGCGAGCGCCCAGAACATGAAAGCATCGTCGGAATCAGGAGAATGGGCAAGCGTAAGCTTTAACATTGAATCATCCATCGCAACAGAGCGGTAGTTTATCATATTCAGGCATAAAATGTTATGGCTAACTCATGAAAATCAGAAGTCGAAACGTCCGGATTTTAACTAACCCAAAGATCCTGAATCATTCTGAAACACCTTTAAACATCAGGGTTTCATGGCATTTAGCACGTTCAATCAGTTACCTGAAGCAGGATACTATTAACAGAGGAGAGAAAGACGCTGATACCTTTTTAAGCGTCGTATTTTCTTATTAACATGACTTCTAAACAAGACACAATTAACGGATTTTTCTGTCCTTCAAGGATATTGATAGATAGCAATCCTGATTTGAATACCAAAAAGGGCAAGATCAGTAAAGCCAAATTGATTGCGGAATCAGGATTCTACGACTGGCTTGCGCCTCATTACGACAGGTTACAGCCTGTCATGGACCCATCGCGCTACCAGGCTCATTCGATAATTCTCGACGTATTAAACGCGATCGAGCCGGTACCCGGGAGAATTCTGGATATCGGATGCGGAACGGGCCTGCTGACCTGCCAGATCCTGGAACTCTTCCCGGACGCGCATGTCACGGCGATCGACGGGTCAATCGCGATGCTCGAGGAGGCCAGGGCGAATCTTGAGGATTTCACCGACCGGATCACACTCGCGAAAGCGGATTTCCGGGACTCCTGGGAGGACGCGCTCGACGGGGATGTCGATGCGGTTGTGCACT
This sequence comes from Planctomycetota bacterium, assembly GCA_030673355.1. Lineage (GTDB taxonomy): Bacteria > JAJVIF01 > JAJVIF01 > JAPKYR01 > JAPKYR01 > JAPKYR01. Next base: position 4,181 of record DAOVJF010000209.1, read on the forward strand.
ACACATCGCTGCACCATATCCCGCACGACGCGCTTCGCGAGGTTTACACGAGGTTATTCAAGGTCCTTAAACCCGGCGGATGGTTCCTTCACGGGGACATCACCGAGGAAAGGCTCCCGGGACCGGTGCAGCGGATCGCGGAGAACATACGGGATTTCCAGCGGAGTTCCGTGGTCGATGATCTTGCCGATGGAAAAAAACTGATTCAACGGCTCGATCAGGTAAAAAATGCCAATGAGAAGAAGGGCGGGCTGCTCGAACTCCCGGCGCTTCCAGAACAGCAGATAGCATGGCTCGTGGAAGCGGGGTTCGAGTTCGCCACGAGGGTTTTTCAGGATTGGAGGCTATCGCTGTTCCTTGCAAGAAAACCTGAATAAGTATATCTTGCCGGGAATCCGGCGTAAGTCTGAACAGGAGAGAAGCCAGAGAAAGAAATTTTTTCTTTAATGCCCTTCTGGAATTTGCCCGGACCAAGGTCCGGGTTTTTTTGTGGCATGTGCGTCCCACGCATGATTATCCGATCCATGGACGTCACGTACGTTACTAATAATAGCCCGGTTGTCCCACATCTATGTGATGTGGGTTGCTATATCAGTACCGCGACCGTCAGTGAGCGGCCTGCCAACGTCCGTACACCCATTTTCCGGGACTGGACTACACCCACTTCATGTACACCTGGATTACAGAAATCACCCCGGCGGCGATTGCAAGGCCTGATATGACGATTGAGCTGAAACCCTCGATTGCCGCCCATGGCAACATGGCTGGAATGATGAAAAATCCAATGAGTATGAGGGCGACCGATGAGAACACCGGATAGACGGTGAATAGCTTTGCAAGGAGCGGTCCGAACAATAGTACAGGGAACAGGAAGAACAAAAAATACGGCATACCGAAGATAAATACGGTAAAGAACACGTAGATGCCGAAAATAATCGCAAGCGCCACGAACAGGCAGACGTAATAGAACCCTACAACGCGGTTTTCATCCGGGGGAAACAGCCATTCTTTTAAAGAGAGAAACACGGTCAGTCAATTCTTTGGGAAACGATTTGTGCGTGTATAATGATAACTTATAGTGGATACGTTCACAACTCAACTCACTAACAGGATCCTTGCTCCATGAAAAAAGAACAGCTGGCCGGATATTTTGTGTTGTGTCTTCTTTTCGTCCTGGTAATGGTCGGACTTTATTCGAATACTTTAATAGATTACGTCCCGGGGTGGTTTTCCACTCCGACACCTCGACGGGTAATAAGGCATTTCATGTTCCTCAACTTCTTTCTTACGTTCGTATTATTGATTGCCACT
>DAOVJF010000592.1 GCA_030673355.1 Planctomycetota bacterium
GCGACCTTCTGGAATCCGATCTCGAACTCGCAACCGCGCGCCTGGCTGTCGAATTCGCGCTTGCCGACGCTCTCAACGCGATCGCGAAACTCGAGTTCCTGACGAACGTTCAATTAATTGATGATGCGGTAATCCTGGGTGGAATAATGTCGGATGCTGAGGTGATTGAATAATGGCCGAACATCCGCTCATTCGCCTTGAAGGAATATTTAAAATCTACAAAATGGGAGAATCCAAAGTCAGGGCGCTCGACGGTGTATCCCTCACTCTTGAGAAAGGTGAGATGCTCGCGATCATGGGGTCGTCCGGAAGCGGAAAGAGCACCCTGATGAACGTTCTCGGATGCCTCGATCGCCCGACCGACGGCAAATACTGGCTCGATGGCGAGGATGTCAGCGACATGACCGACAATGAGCTTGCGAAAATTCGCAACAAGCGTATCGGTTTTGTTTTTCAGATGTTCAATTTGCTGAAACGCACAAGTGCAGTTGAAAATGTCGAGCTTCCGCTGGTCTATTCCGGCACTAGTAATCGCCGCAAGCTGGCACTTGAAGCTCTCGAACATGTCCAGCTCGGAAAAAGGTATAAACACAAACCCAACGAGCTTTCGGGAGGAGAACAGCAGAGAGTGGCTATTGCGCGCGCGATCGTCACAGATCCCGACATTATCATGGCCGATGAGCCTACCGGTAATCTCGACAGCAAGGTCTCAATGGAAATCATGGAACTTTTCTGGGAGTTTCATCAATCGGGCAAAACCATTGTGCTGGTTACACACGAAATGGATATCATGGCGTTCGCGACACGCGTTATCACACTCGTGGATGGAAAAATTTTATCCGATGTTAAACAGACATCATGCATGGAGAAAAAATCAGAAATATTTGCATGAATGATAACTTTTAAATTAAGGACGAGCTTAAGAATATGGAAAACAATGAGATGGAAGAACCTGGTAACATTGATGAATTTGGTGATAATGAGTTTATCGATGATGAAGACGATGAGGATCTTTCGGTAGCCGAGAAGGTGATCGGGGTTTTCATTTCGCCCGGTAAAACTTTTAAATATTTATCCGAACGTCCCGATTTCTGGTCGCCGTTTATTATTATTTCACTTGTCCTTATTGCCTGCGGGATGTTGTACATGACAAACCTGATGCCGATATTCGTGAGCGATACGATAGCAAAGACTCAGGCTTCACTTGAAGCAGCGGGGATGTCGGAAAACGAGATTACCGAGACAATTACAGCGATGCAGAAATACTTGCCTTATGTATTCTACGGGCAGACAGTGATCGGGCAGCCAATAGGAATACTGATTGTCTGGCTCCTGCTTACACTCGGTGTATTTTTCATCGGCCTGATGCAGGGACTGAAAACCGACTTCAAGAAGCTCTTCGGTGTACTTCCATGGATATCATTTATCGGATTGCTGCCGGTACAGATAATCACAACGATTATTTATATGTCGGGACGCGTTACGGAAATGGCGGACATGCAAAATATGCGGATTGTAAAACCATACAGTCTGTTAAGTCTGTTCCCTGAAAGTATCGAGTTACCGAAATTTGTGTTGGGGGTCCTGGGTACAATCGATCCGTTCTACATCTGGTCTTTGATCGTAA
>DAOVJF010000583.1 GCA_030673355.1 Planctomycetota bacterium
ACCGCTGTCATTGTCGACCAGATGGAGGATGCGAAACAGGCGAAGGGGATCGTTCGGCGGGAAGTGACGAGGGTTATAACTCCCGGAACGGTGCTTGAGGACGAATTACTGGCAACCGACCGCGGCAACGCCCTTGCTGCATTGGTCGTTGATGAAACATCGGGCGGACATGAGGGATTCTGGGGGCTTTCGGTTGTGGATATCTCGCAGGGGACTTTCGTGGTGACCGGGGGAAGCATTGAACCGGATGCCCTGGATGATAAGGACATCGATGTTCTCAAGGACGCAGTCTCGGCGGGATTAACGGAATGTGAACGATTTCCGGTCAGGGAACTGTTAATAGAGGATTCAATCAGGAATTTCCAGGTTCTGGACCAGTGGAGGAAAGAGCATCCTGGAGCCACGATCGCGTCGAGGAGGCAGAGTCCGGACGATTTCTGGCGCCTGGATGAGCGGTTAAGATCGCATTTGAAACTCGGAACGGATATCCCCTACCCTTTCCTGACCCCCGGGGAGGTAGCCAGTCGTGAAGCAGGGATAAAAATTCGTGCGGCGGCGCTTGCCCTCGAATATGTCGGTGAAACCAACCCGATGGCATTGACCGGCCTGGATCGAATAACTTCCTACAATCCTGAAGGCCACCTCGTAATCGATCCGACCACGATTAAAAACCTGGAAATATTCCGGACAATACGTACCGGTGAACGGAAAGGCAGCCTTTTATGGGCGATCGACCGTACATTGACACCGGGCGGCAGACGTCTCCTTTCCGAATTGATGGCGTTCCCGCTTCTCGACCCGGAGGAAATCACCTTACGCCATGAAGCGGTTGACGAATTTTACAACGGCGGACTGGCGAGAGAAGATGTCGCGGATGCATTGAAAGGAGTGAGGGATATCGCCCGCCTTTCGAGACGGTTGATCGCGTCGAAATCAAGGCCGGTCGATGCCCTCGCGCTTGGTAAATCACTCGCGAATCTGCCGCCGGTTAAGGAAGCCCTGAACAGGTTCGTTTCACCTTTACTGCTTCAAACCGCAAATGAAATCCGGACCCACCGGGAACTCACGGAAATACTTGAAGCCGCACTCGATCCCGATGGGACGCTTTCAGGAAAGGATGGCGGATATATTCGGTCCGGTTACAATCCCGACCTTGATGAACTTCGCGCCCTGATGACCGGGGGGCGCGATCGCATACTTGCCCTGCAGGCATCTGAACGCAAGGCAACCGGAATCAAGAACCTGAAAATCGGTTTCAACAGGGTTTTCGGATATTACCTCGAGGTAACAAAATCAAATGTCGGTTCCGTGCCGGAGCATTACATACGCAAGCAGACCCTGACAAATTCCGAACGCTACATTACCGAGGAACTGAAAGAGCTTGAAACCAGGGTTCTAGGAGCCGAGGAACGCGCGAAATCTCTGGAGGAAGAATTATTCGATAGTGTTGTCGAGAGGGTGAGAGCTGAAACCTCGCCGATAGGCCGCACCGCCAGGGCGCTCGCAATGCTTGATGTCATCCTGTCATTCGCCCGGTTTGCGCTCGAACAGGGCTGGGTACGTCCAGAGCTTTCGGATGACATCGAGATTCAACTCAAGGCCTCGCGCCATCCTGTGCTCGAACAAACGCTGACCGAGCCATTCATCCCGAACGATGCCGACCTGTCAGCCGGTCGGAACCAGTTAAATATTCTCACCGGTCCCAACATGGCCGG
>DAOVJF010000606.1 GCA_030673355.1 Planctomycetota bacterium
AGAGCCTGACAGGCTTCCCGATTTTTCATTCAGATTATATTCGGCCCGGGACGCGCGAGCCGACATTGTTTCCTCTGAGAGGGTGCATCCACCGGCGAGTGTGACGATCCGGTTCCCGATCGAATAGTCCAGTGAGCCTGCAGATGCGGTAAAACCCCTTTGATTGAATCGAGTGTTACCGGAGAGTACCAGCCGCTGTCCTTCAGCAAAATAAACCGCACTTCCGGCAGTCCCGGACGTGTTGTCCAGGCCTCTAAAAACCACATTGCCGGCCAGTTCAACCGTTTCTATCGCATTGTAGAGGCTGGACAGGTCGTTTCCGAGATGTACGGTCGCGGAATCCGCGGTAATAGTGTCGTTTCCATAAATTATTTCAACAGGACCTTCAAGCACAAAGGAAATTCCGTCATCGGTTTCTTCAAGAGTAAGGCTTTCAGCGATGAGATTCGCTTCATACTGAGCATGAATCACATTGGTCGGCGTGATGAATAGTGTCAAACCAAGAATGGTTAACAGTATGGGATTGAATATTTTAATTAGATTATTCATTGAACAAGAAAACTCGTGCCTGCGATATCGCAGTTGAGATTGAAATAGTGCGCGATTGTTTTTGCTACATCCGCGAAACTTTCTCTCACGCCGAGGTTCCGGCCCCTGAGCAAACCTCCATGCCAAGCGAGCAGGGGAACATACTCACGCGAGTGATCGGTCGATACAGTGGTCGGATCGTTTCCGTGATCCGCGCAGATAATTACTAAATCACCGGACCCCAAAGCACTAAGGAAGTCGGGAAACCATGAATCGAATGCTTTTAACCCACCATAGAATCCATCGACATTATTCCTGTGGCCCCAGACCATGTCGAAGTCGATAAGGTTCATGAACATAAGGCCGGTCCAGTCTTCATGGATAATCTCCATGGCTTTTCGCATTCCCTCATCGTTGCCGGCATAGTGCTCGATTCTTGTGAAACCCCGGCCGTTAAATAATGTATCGACCTTCCCGACCGAAATTACATCGCGGCCAGATTCCTTAAGGCAATCGAGTAACGTTTTTTGGGGAGGATCGACGTTGTAATCCATACGGTCGTACGTTCGCTGGAAATTTCCGATCTCGCCGGTGAAAGGCCTCGCTATGATCCGTCCGACTGTGGGACCGGGCGGCATAAGGAGTTCACGGGCGATTTCGCACCATTCGTAGAGTGTCTTTAGCGGTGCGACTTTCTCGACATGGCACGCGAGCTGGAAAACACTGTCGGCCGATGTATAAACGATCGGTTTTCCGGTTTCAATATGTTCACTTCCAAGCCTTTCGATTATTTCGGTACCGGAAGCGGGTTCGTTGCCGATAATTCCACGTCCGATACGTTTTGTGTACTCCTCGATGACTTCGTCCGGGAAACCGTCGGGGTAGGTGGGAAAGCCGAATTCCGAGATGAGTCCGGTCAGTTCCCAGTGTCCGAC
>DAOVJF010000603.1 GCA_030673355.1 Planctomycetota bacterium
AAATTGCGGGAAGGCTCGCGAATGAAATCGTGCTGAAAATGCTTCCTGAGAAGAGCACGTACAATGTGTGGTTCATGGGTAGCGCGCTGGATGAATCGGGGAATTTTGTGGAAGAGGCGAATGTTTTCAGCGGGACTTTAAGGGCACCCGGTGGAATCGACAATGTGCAGGCGTTTGCGTTGTCCGGAGATGACGCATGGAGTGTCGATGCTGATACGGTTTCATTTTCGATTACGAACGCCGATCCGAACGCGAGGGTGGATAAGCATTTTATTATTGTTCCCACTGAAATCACCGCTTCACTTGAAATTGATTTTCTTGTCGATGGCGAAGTGCGTCCGGATAAGCTTTTCCCATATGGAACCAATGAACCGGCTGAGAGTAGCACTGTTTCTGTGCTCCTGACTGATTTCCCGCTAGCGGCGACCATCCCGACAGGTGAACAGGCATTTTCTGGAGCGATGTATGTGTGGGGCATACAGGGATTCGGGGAGGATGTAGATCGGGCGGAGATGGATCCGGAAACGCTGGCGATCCTGGAGTCGCTGGGTTATATACATTAAAAGAAAGAAATAGGGAATATATAAATAAAAATAAATAGGTCACTGTCCGTTTTTTTCGGGGATTTGTTTATTCGTGTAGCCAGGTTTAGGGTTAATTACCAGCAGCCGTCCGGGAGGTATTTGGTCAGGTATGCATCATTCAGTCCGCCCGAAACATGCACATCTGGAGCCTCGCCGCATGGCGGACCGGACGGTGCGAAATTGACCGTATTAATGAACGAGCCTGTAACATAAACAGTCCCGCCGCTTCCGGCGGCAACCCCATTGCCGCTGTCCCTGTCTGATCCGCCCCAGGTGCGAGCCCAATGAAAATCGCCTGATGAGTCGAACCTGCTTAGAAACGCATCCCTGTCTCCAACGGCTGAATGAGATACAACGCCTTCGCCAGGATCGAAGTCCACTGTTCCGGTAAACCAGCCAGAAATGTTAACGTCTCCGAGGCTCCCGACACTTATCCAGCGACCCCCGTCGCTGCTCGAGGCCCCCCACGTATTCGCCCACTGGAATACGCCCGATGAGTCGAACTTGCTGAGGTAGACGTCATAGTAGCCGTTCACGCTATGATAATCGCTTCCGGGTCCCGGATCGAAGTCAACCGTGGCCTGGAATTGCCCTGTTACGTAGGCATCGCCGTTGCCAGCCACGGCAAGGTTATATCCACCGTCGTCTCCCGATGCTCCCCAGGTTTGTGCCCACTGGTGGGTGCCGGCTGAATTGAACTTGCTCAAGAAAATATCTTTCCCGCCGAGGCTGCTGTGTGAGTCGGTCCCGACATCCGGGTCGAAATCAACGGTGCCCTCGAAGGAACCCGCGACGTAGATGTCATTCATATCATCAACCGCCACGCCGTGTCCATAGTCGTCGCCAGATCCTCCCCATGTGCGTGCCCCCTCAAAGTGACCCAACGAATCGAACTTGCTCAGG
>DAOVJF010000308.1 GCA_030673355.1 Planctomycetota bacterium
ATGGCCCTACCTGTCTGGACAGATGACGCGGTCCGAGTACGAGGAATCGATCTGGCCCAGCGCGAGGATTTTCGATAAGGCGAATGAAGTGGTCGAGGAAAATGAAACCGCGGTGATTTTTTCACTTAGATCGTACCGGCTGGAAATTCCATACACGCTTCCACCGGAGGAAATTTTCACGCTTGACGCAACCAGTCCTGAAATTCTCGAGAGTCTCAGGGAAAGCGATCTTAATTACCTCCTGATCGATACCAGGATTCGCCAATCGGCGGTTATGATCGACTGGATACTACGGAACGGCGTGATCCATGGGGATGTCGGTGGTGAGGAATATCTTTTCGATGAGGAAGATTACCTTGGCGCTATGGGATTTATGGATATCGGCCGCGATCTCGCGAGAGAAGTTATAAGGCACCAGGGCGGCATGAGGTTCGATGAAAGCGGTATCTGGAAATGGAGAATCGATTTAAGCCGTTACGGTAAACCGTACGAAGGCGGGATTTTCAGATTCCTGGCGGGAGTGGCGGAGCTTGAGGTGTCGGGGCGGATTTCCGTGATTGACAGGACAGACGAATGGGAGTTGTATGAGTTGAATATGTAGCCTGTGATGCAAATTGTTACTTTACCACAGTACGTAAATCAATCCTGAATAAGAGAAGTACGTCTGCTAATACAGGGGACATCTCTTTTCGCCCGTCGAAAAGCAGGTGTCCCCCCTGAATTCTTAGTTACACGGGACACCTTCAATGCTGGAAGCATGGAAAGGCGTCTCTGAATCTAAGATTGGTATAATTTCTAATGGTATATAAATAGTACTTGCGTTTTCATCCCTGATAGTGTATGAATGTCGGGAGGTTTTGTGATTAATTTCACATGACTGCATTATTTCAAAAATCCTGCGAATGGAAGGATCGAAAAAACCATGTCAGAGAATGTTTACATTGTTGGCGCAAAGCGTACTGCGGTAGGTCGATTTCTCGGTGGACTTCAGACAATCCCCGCGACCGAGCTGGGTATTATTGCCGGGAAAGCAGCGTTGGAGCAATCGGGATTGAAACCGGAAGATGTCGATCAGGTTATTATGGGTAATGTCTGCTCGGCGAATCTTGGCCAGAATCCCGCGCGGCAGGTACAGATCGGAATCGGTGTTCCCACCGACCGAAATGCATACCTGGTGGGGATGGTATGCGGCTCGGGGCTGCAATCCGTCAATCTCGGATATACCACCATGAAGGCAGGTATGGCGAATGTCATCCTGGCCGGCGGAATGGAATCCATGAGCCTTGTTCCGTATTACATGCCGGGAGCGCGTACCGGGTACAAGATGGGCCATAAACAGGTTGTCGATGGGATGATATTCGACGGGTTATGGGACCCGTACAAGGATATGCACATGGGGATCACAGGAGAGCTGGTCGCTGAAAAATATGATATCCCCCGTGAAGCACAGGACGAGTGGGCGTACAACTCCCATCAAAAAGCGTTGAAAGCGATGGATGAGGGTTTGTTCGATGATGAAATTGCCCCTGTCATGGTTCCCCAGCGAAAGGGTGATCCGATCGAGTTCAAGTTGGATGAGGGTCCCCGGCGCGAAACCAGCATTGAAAAACTCGCAAGGCTCAGGCCTGCGTTCAAGAAGGACGGGACCGTCACCGCTGGAAATGCCTCGTCGACAAATGATGCCGGGGCTGCGGTCGTAATTGCTACTGAGAAAGTGGTCCAGGAAAAAGGATTGAAGCCGCTGGCGAAAATTCTCGCCACAGGTATCGGTGGACTCGACCCCGAGTGGGTAATGCTGACCCCGATTCCGACCTTGAAGAAAATTTACGAACAGGGCTGGGAACGCGATGATTTCGATCTTTTCGAATTCAACGAGGCATTCAGTGTGCAGATGATCGCGGTCGCGGGGGAACTTGAGATAGATACGGCAAAGATCAATGTAAACGGCGGAGCGGTCGCGCTCGGCCATCCAATCGGTTGTTCCGGAGCACGGATTTTGACTACCCTGATCTATGCCTTAAAGAACCGTGGATTGAAGAGGGGTATCGCAGCGTTGTGCCTTGGCGGCGGCAACGGAGTAGGAATGGCAATCGAAATAGTATGATGGTGAAATTACATGGAAATTAAGAACGTAATCGTTTACGGTGCGGGAACAATGGGGAGCGGAATTGTCCAGATTTGCGGGGTGCACGGGTTTAATGTGACCATGGTCGACATCAAGCAGGAATTTGTCGACAATGGCATGGCCGCTATCAAAAAGGGCCTCGCCAGACTGGTAAGAAAGGAAAAAATTGACCAGGCGACCGCGGATGAAATACTTGGTAGGATTTCACCATCAGTGGAAAGGGCCTATGACGCGGACATTGTTATCGAGGCAATTATCGAGGACGAAGATGTTAAAAAAGAACTCTTCGCGGACCTCGATAAGAACTGCCCGGACCATACGATCCTGGCAAGCAATACATCTTCAATCCCAATCACAAATATCGCGTCGGCTACGAATCGCCCGGATAAAGTTATCGGAATGCATTTTATGAACCCGGTTCCGATCATGAAAGGTGTCGAGATAATTCGAGGGAAGGAAACATCGGATGAGACGTACGGGATTGTCGACCGGATGTCGAAAGACCTTGGGAAAATCCCCGGGGTCTCGAACGATTTCCCGGGATTTATCGCTAACAGGATTCTAATGCCTTATATAAACGAAGGAGCATGGGCATTAAGTGAGGGAGTGTCCGATCCTGAGAACATCGACCTGATCGCGAAGAAGTGCCTTAACATGGTGATGGGTCCCTTGGAACTTGGCGACCTGATCGGGCTTGACATCTGCCTGGCGATTATGAACGTGATGCATGACGGATTTAAAAACGAGAAATTCGCGCCATGCCCGAAAATAAAAGATCTTGTCGATGCGGGTCATTTAGGCCGCAAGACAGGCAAAGGATTTTATGATTATTCGTGAGTAACCAATTAAACCGCGTTTAAAAAAAATCGGGATAATCCCGGTTTTTTTTTAATTCCAGCTCAATATTATTAAGGTGGTTTTCATCAGGTCTGTTGTATGGGGCACGATGGTTTCTGAGACCAATCCTGTTAAACAAAAATTGATTGGGCATATTTAATTGCTGTACGTCGGCAAGCACGTTCGACCCGAAGATTTTCAAGGCGAGCGGGATGGAGATGTCTCACTCAGCTTGCCGACGCCACGCGTTTTAGTGTCGTTATTTTAGATAAGTAAAAATTGAGCGGGCATATTTAACATTGAAGGGGACACCTGCTTTTCGACGGGCGAAAAGAGATGTCCCCTGTATTTCAACGATGGAGGCGGGTGAAAAGAGATGTCCCCTGATCTCGAATCAATATTTAATAAATAGGATTGATCAGAAAACAATTTTGCCGTTATGGTAAAATCTGTCAACTTTGTCTAACTTAATATTATTTAATTGAGTGGGAAAAATTATGACACTAAAAGCAAAATTCGATAATGGAAGCCTTTCAATAGACGGCACGTTGCTTGAGAGTCACATTTATTCGGGTAAAGTTGAAGCATTACAACCGCAAGTCGACAAGGCGATTGGTAAAATCCATTCAAAATCAGGCGTCGGATCCGATTTCCTTGGCTGGGTAAATCCATCGGAGATGATTGACGATTCCGAGCTTGAACGAATTCATGAAACCGCATCGAGATTGAGAGAAGAAACCGATTGCTTTGTGGTTATTGGAATTGGAGGATCGTACCTCGGGGCAAGGGCGTGTTTCGAAGCCTTAAGCCCATTAATAAAAACTAATGGTCAGAATGGACATACTCTAAGGTTTGCGGGTATCAATCTTTCATCGCGGTATCACCTGGATCAGCTAACAGGTATCAAAAATAGTAAATTCGCGATAAATGTAATTTCCAAGTCCGGGACAACAACCGAGCCGGGGATCGCTTTCCGGATTTTCCGGACGGAACTTGAGAACCGGGAAGGTGAGGAAGCGGGAAAATTAATTGTCGCGACCACCGACCGGGAAAAAGGCGCGCTACGTCAACTCGCGGATTCAAAGGGCTGGGAGACATTTATAGTTCCCGGTGATGTCGGTGGACGGTATTCGGTATTGACCCCGGTTGGATTGTTTCCGCTCGCGTATGCGGGGATCGATATAAATGAGCTTCTCAGGGGAGCGAAGGAAGCATATGCAGCTTGCCTGGAAAGTAACCTCGAAAGTAATCCGGCCCGATTATACGCTTCCGTTCGTCATCTGTTGTACAAGTCCGGAATCTCGATTGAGCTTTTGGTTTCATTCGAACCAGGGCTGGCGCAATTTATCGAATGGTGGAAACAACTTTATGGTGAGAGCGAGGGGAAAGACCAGAAAGGCCTGTTTCCGGCGGGAGCGATATATTC
>DAOVJF010000337.1 GCA_030673355.1 Planctomycetota bacterium
GAATTCATTGCCTGACCGGTATCCCGACCGGGAAGAGCTGATAACACCCTTGACTGGCGGCAACCAGAAATGATCCAGTACACCGACAACCTCGACAATATCGCTCCCGGCAATCTACAGGGATTTTTTGCGGGCTGGCCGAATCCGCCAGATCCGGAAACGCACCTGAAAATCCTGAGTAGAGCATACGCCATAGTGCTCGCGGTTGACACCGGGACAGGTAATGTAATCGGATTTGTAAACGCGATCAGCGACGGCATCCACGCCGCTTATATCCCTCTCCTGGAAGTGCTGCCGGAATACCAGCGACAGGGAATCGCAACCAGGTTGATGAAATTCATGATCGGTAAATTGAGTGGTTTATACATGATCGATCTCGCGACGGAAGAGGACCTGGTCCCGTTTTACGAACGGTTCGGGATGGCGAGGGGAATTGCGATGGTATTCAGGGATATGGAAAGGCAGGGGGGCCGAGTGGAAGCCGGTTAACCGGTAACTGTCACGTTGCGCATCGACTTACCTGTTCGCATCGGCCCGTAGAAAATTTCCACTTCCGGGACAGCCCCCATTCAAATTCTCTGAAACCTGATTTATTATTTATAAAACCTTTATTTTCTAATCCTGTTACTCATCCATATAACTTGCCCTCATCATGGCGCTTCTGGAGTGTTGTCAGCATGTCCCTGGTCATTTCGGATAAATCATAATCCGGACTCCAGCCCCACTCCTCCCGTGCGGCCGTATCATCGACCGAACTCGGCCACGAATCCGCGATCTTCTGCCTTTCATCGGGAACGTATGTAACCTCGAATTCAGGGATATGCTTCCTGATATCCGCTGCAAGCTCGGCCGCGGAGAAACTCATCGATCCAAGATTGAAATCGCCGTGATGCTTGAGTTTATCAAAGTCTGCTTCCATCAGGTCTATCGTGGCTTTCAGGCAGTCGGGCATGTACATCATCGGAAGACGGGTATCGTCCCTCACGAAGCACTCATATTTTTTCTCCTCGATGGCCTTGTAGTAAATCCAGACAGCGAAGTCGGTCGTTCCTCCACCGGGAAGTGTTTCCGCCGAGACAATTCCGGGATACCTCAGGCCCCTCGCGTCCACACCGTAACGCCTTACGTAATAATCGCAGAGAAGTTCTCCCGCGACCTTGGTTGTGCCGTACATAGTGGTCGGTTTTAAAACCGTTTCCTGGGGGGTGTTCTCAAGCGGTGCGTAGTCGCCCCAGACCGCGATCGAACTCGGGCACAGAACCTGGTTCAGTTCGAAAATCCTCGCGATTTCAAGCGTATTTATCAATCCGTTGATGTTGACGTCCCAGCAGAGCATGGGGTTTCGTTCGCCAACAGCCGACAGTAACGCCGACATATTGACGATCGTATCGATATCGTACCTGCGGACAACATCCACGATCTGCATGATGTCGACGACATTCACCCATTCGAACGGGCCGGAGTTTTTTAATTCATCGCTCGGTTTGCTGCGATTCCCCGCCGCGACAACATTACCGGCGCCGTACTTTTCCCTGAGAGCCATTGTTAGCTCTGAGCCGATCTGTCCTACCGATCCGGTGACGAGAATGTTCTTGATTTCCTTACTGGCCATCATGGTTCCTCTTTTCCTCACTACATGCCTGACGCACGCAGAGATGTATTCTTGAAATATTTAATTTCCGATTTAAACCTTCAACCGGTTTGTAAAGGTACATACGAAAAACGCCATTGTCAACGAGATTCAGGGGCATTTGTGAGATATACTCAATGTATGTTTCACGAGCGAAATTTCGTTTTGGCGATTGTGTTCTTAATTTCAGTCGCAGGCTGTACCCCTCCACCGGACGATCCACAGCCTGAATCCGCACCATGGACTATTGTCGATCTCAATACCGACCCGCAACCCCTGGACCTTCCGTACGAGGCTGTGACTGTTACTGAAGTCGCGCGATACACTCCACCCGGTGATCTTGAGTGGCCGTCGTCTGTCGGTTACATGGGCCAGACTGTCTGGACCTTGCGGAACGGAAGGCCCTGCCTGTATGCCTGCTCGCTCGTAGAAAATATTATCGATGAGGATAACGGCGGGGAAATCATTCCCGCGACACTCTATCGCTGGGACATTGGTGAGAATGATCTTGACGAATACATCCTCGATCCCCCTCCTCCCGATGATTCAATGCTCCCGATCCCGCTTGGGGTCAGGATGGCGACACCATCGGGTTTTTCGGAACGATTCTCATGGGCCGTACTGTCGGCGGAAGGGGATAGCTCGACAAGGGCAATTTCAATCGAGGACGATGAACCTGTCCCGTTGCCGATTATCGATTCAATCTCGTACTACGGTCCCGATGGCAAGGGGTTTATCGCGAATGACATCGACAAGCGGACGTATGAATTATCCCCGACGAACATTTTCGTGCCCGCCGACCGCCTTGGCGCGCCGGTTTTCATCGCGGAAAATTACCGTGATTATTTCCTCGAAATGCCGGACGGGGTAACCAGCCTTGCAACAAATTTCGCAAAATTCGATCTTGTAAGTAACGACATAAAATCGTTCGATGAGGAAATCGAGCGCACGCTCGGCGCCGAATTAACCGGTTTCACGAGGAACCCCGAGCAGTTTTTCTTTGTCGGGGAATCGCCGTTCGACGGCGTGGCGTACACCTACATAAATAGCGACTGCTGCGTTAAGGCCATTCCCCCGGTAACATTTCCGGATTTCGGGGATGGGGAATCGATCCCGATGCGTATTACGGGTTACCTGCCCGGTGTTATTTACCAGGATCGTCACCTCGTCTTCGCTGAGTTTGAGCCGAACGACACCGAAAATAAGGACAGAACCCGCATCGTCGCACTCGGGTTTCAATACCCCGATCCGTGGGACAGCGATCCGGTCATCGTCTGGCAGCAGGATGTGCCCAACATATTCGGAGTGTGCACGATCGTACGCGTGGGCGACACGGGGCGGCCTTACATACTGACACTCGATCCCACGAACGGCGATATCAAAATCTTCGACCCGCTCCTGGGGTCTATCAGGTACGAAGGGCATATCGAACTTGCCGGGTGGGAGGACGGGATGAGTATCGCTGGTTTCGCGCTGAAGTTTATCCCCGATCCATCGATGCCCGTTGCGTACATTCACGATCCCAACGCGAATGAAATAATCGAACTAAAAATTTCGCTGCCGTTAAGGCCGATATAGGGTGAACAGGAATTTTGCTCGCGGTTTGATTTAGAAGAACTCTGACTGTGGAGGAGAGGTATGAAAATTCAAAAAATATTTTTAGGTCTGCTGGTATTTCTACTGGCCCAGGTATTTTCAATCCCGGCAATTGGACAAACAGAGATTGTAGATGAAACAACCGGCTGGAGATTGGTAGAGGTGGAGAGTTATGAGATGCCGTTTAACCTCCCTCCCGGCCGACCAATGAGTGTATATCAGCCTGATAATTTTTTGGTTAATTATTTACCAAGCCGTGAAATTCCAAGGTTAGTAAATATTGATTTTGGACAATTAGCTTGCGTTCCTGGGGAAGATTGGTTTGTTACTCTGGATGTTTTCTTCTGGTTCCTGGAACCTGATGACACATTCGGAAGGACCTGGTGGGGATTAATGCCATTCCCAGGCATGTACCATGTTATGGATTTATGTCAACCAATTTATACACCTGGTGGGCATGAAACATCAATCTTAAGAATGGTTGGTTTATCAAGTGGGGATGGAGGATCTGAACTCCCGCAATACAGGATCGAACACATTACAACAGATGCAGATGAGGACCACGTTTTAGATGTACAACTTGATATTATCCCCAATGTTCCCTTATCGATCTGCAACGAATTTTTTGTTCGTAATTTTACTCCGATTACAGAACCTGGTGAATATCAGACAATATTTGGTTACAGGAACGATGACGATTTATCACCTTTAGTTATTGTTGATCTTAAAACGTCAACTGTAGTTGAACCTTTAAGGGTTTCTGAAGAAGAATCTGAAACCCGCGGAATTTTATTGGCTTATGATTATCAATCCGACCTGTCTTTATGGCTCGAACC
>DAOVJF010000554.1 GCA_030673355.1 Planctomycetota bacterium
GGCAGGGTCCGGGAGAGTATTGATATCATGTATCGGCTGTCTTGGTGAGGTAATAACTACCTCGCCTTTCATATCCCGGAAACCAAGCCCGTCAACTTTCCGGAATTCATCCGGGCCTACCCCGGTTTTGATAATTTTCAGAAATTCTCCCAGCGTACGTTCTCCCTCACCAATGCATACGAAATCAATCAACGGGAAATTTTGGAGGGTATGTTCCGGCAGGGCGGTTACATGCCGTCCACCGACGATTATGGGGACATCCGGGAAACGCTCTTTAATTCGGTCCATGAGCATGTAATTATCCCTTATCTCATCGGAGCAAAGGCTGAAACCGAGCACATCGGGCTTGATTTTATTTATTGAATCCGAGATTTTGTCGATTCCATTGGGGTCGGTGGGATCGATATACGTGTAATGCCCTTCGCAGCCCTGTTCCCGAATCCATGCGACCAGTGTCAGGACCGCATACTTGTGTGGAAGGAGATCGAATGACCGTTGTAGCCCGAACGACGCGAAATCAAATGGTTCGAATCCACTGTGAATAATTTGAAGAAAGAGAATTGTCGGCTTATCTGCCATGTTGTCTTATTAAACTCCCTCGCCCGCAGGGAATTATACACATTTCGCGATGGTGGTTGAATTCGGCAACCATAATAGTGGAATTTGTCAACCTTTTCTGGGATAATTCCATCGTTCTAACATTAAGGATTATTTTCGAGTGGCGAAAAAACATAAAACAGCCGGGAAACCGGGCCTGAGGAACCAGAGTCGGCGACTGCACGATTCAATGGCGTGGCTCCTTCGAGGCTTCACACTATTCGATCCGCGAAAGCGATATCCCGAATTCTATCTCTCGCCACAGCAGTCGTATGTACTCACAGTAGTAAAAAGTGAAGGAAAAATCAGCCCTGGAGAGGTGGCAAAAAAACTCCGGCTCGAAAAAAGCCATCTGACTAAAATCGTAAATTCACTGGTCAAATTCGGCGCTATAGATAAACTCTCCGATGACCGGGACCGCAGGCGCATGGTTCTCAGTCTCAGCGGGAAGGGCGAGAAAATTTTCCGGGAACTGGACCAGGCGAGTATCGAGTCATACATGAAATTGATGGAGAAGGTTCCTGAAGGCGAGCGAGAGAAGGTAATCCATTCAATCGAAGTGCTGCTGAGGGCAATGCAGAAATTAAGAAAGGAGTAGAATCCATAGCGGCTTCAAAATCACCGCTGTCAGCTCAGATTACAGGGATGGGGGGGCAATAAAAATCCCCGCTGGTTATACACGGGGAGTTTAAATCGAGTTCAGCTCTTAATATGAGAGCAGCATTGACTTTAATTCTAAAGGTCAAGCCAATTCACTAATGAGCCATTTGCCATCGACTTTTTCGAATTCCATGTAGCTTTCTCCACCATCTCCGTCGAATATTAACCTTGCATTATCACCATCGAATTCGGCTTCAGCGGAACCAAGGCCTTCCGTCATTTCTTCTTCCATATCGAATCCTTCACCCATTTCCATCATTTCAGCGAATTCTTCCTCCGATAACATATCCCTCAATTCATCTATTCCCTCTTCCATCTCGGCAAATTCATCCGCCCAGAGTTCTTCAGTGCAGAATGTCTTTGCCGTCGCAAAATCCATTTCCGCCAGTGCATTGCTGAATCCAGTAATCACGGCAACGAGAGCTTCTTTTGAATTCTGGCTGCCTGGAGCGCCGGAAGGACAACCCAGCGATGTAAGTACAAATATTGAGGTTAAGAAAAGACAGAGTAATGCCAGAGTAATTTTTTTCATCATGCCTCCCATCAGCATAATTTTTTATATTCAGATAGGAGGATTATTGCATAAAGGGGGTCAGCTTTCAATTTTTCATTTGAGGTCCGTAAATCTAATCAGGTAA
The DNA here is from genome assembly GCA_030673355.1 of Planctomycetota bacterium. Classification (GTDB taxonomy): domain Bacteria; phylum JAJVIF01; class JAJVIF01; order JAPKYR01; family JAPKYR01; genus JAPKYR01. The sequence continues at coordinate 1,896 of DAOVJF010000554.1, forward strand.
ATCGTCGACAAGCACGTTCGACCCGGAGATTCATTAAGCTTGCCAGGCTCTACATGTCTCACTCAGCGTGTCGACGCCACGCGTTTAGTGTAGTTATTAGTAATTTATGTCGGCAAGCAC
>DAOVJF010000299.1 GCA_030673355.1 Planctomycetota bacterium
AGCATCCCTTCAGTTTTTGTCAGGCCAAGAATGCTCTCCATCGAGTCCTCGACAGAATTAATAAAACATGCCGAGCATTGCGGACGTTTCTCGGTTCCAACGTTAAACCAGACTGGAGAATTGAAAGCCATTTTCTGGTGCAGGATAAGATGAAGTAATTCAGCTTCGAAAGTATCGGCCTCCTCAGGGTCCAGGAAATAACCATCCGCGCGGCCCCAGTCGGCTATTGTTTTCACTACCCTGTTCAGCAAGTGTTTTAAGGATTTTTCGCGACGGTCAGTACCGAGTGTGCCGTGGAAATATTTGCTGGCCACTATGTTGGTCGCCATCTGCGACCAGCCAACCGGCATCTCGATACCGCGCTGCTCGAAAACAGGTTCGCCCGTGTCCGACGAAATGAGGGCGTTCCGTTCTTCCCATTCCACCTCATCAAATGGATGTATGCCCGGCGTGGTGAAATGCCTTTTAAAAATCTTGTTCGCAACCCTTTGACGTGACCGTCGTGTTGACTTTCCGGTGGCTTCAGCTGACTTAAGAACTTTTTTCTCATTATTGTCGGACATTCTGAGCTCCTTGATTATCTTAAGACCTGATGTGTAAAACTATAACATTCGTTTAACTTTTCTGCCATAAACTTATACAATTTTCCCCAAAAACGGGAGAATCATCTCTCAGCGCTATTCGTACAACGTTACAAATCGTATAACGCTCTTTATAAAGACCATTCAGCACCCGGATTTCACTTATGGTTTGAAACTCGGGTTAGGACTTATAGATGGACTCAGGTTCCCATTTCAGGGCAGTGATGTGAAGGTAATGACCTCTAAACCCCTGGCCCCTTCCATCTTCTTTAATGCAAGACCTGATCGTCCCGACCCTGCACTGCCTATTTTTTCCGGTTCCTCAGATTTTCAGGAGAGGCCAAAAAATTCCCCCATATTTCCCGCTCTCAACCTGTTTAAAACTGTGGTTCCTGAATATCACAATGAAGGTGAAGTGTCAAGTTTTTAGGAATCCTGAATGGCAATTCGGGGTGTGATGGTTCGGACATTCAAACTTGTACAAACCTTGAGCAATTGCAGATTTAAACAACAGGAATTGGTAACCTCATAGAACTCTACTTTGCCATTTAAAAAAATAATTTTTTTCTATATTTTTTACTTTTCTTTACTTTTAAGCCTGATTTGTGCAGATTTCCAAAAATATTCCTAGAACTCCCTATGCTCACATGCTAAAATCCGATTTTCACAATCTTTCCAACCAGAAATTCATTCTATTTTCCCGAACTGCCAGGAGGTTCGACATGCAACGCATCCACCTGCCACTATCCATCGTATTAAGTGTCCTTGCCTTTATGGTTGTAACAATTGCTTACTCTAATCCTGCCAGATCTCAAAACGTGCCGACCTGGACCACTGACGAACGTGATCTGCTTGGTGAAGCCCTTGACTCAATCGGCTGGACACGCGCCGATCTCGGCTATCGTCCCGAAGGTTACTGGACCCGCTATCCCCGTGTCCCGTACATTCTCCCGTTTTTCGATTCCCTTTTCAGCGAGCCGTTGCGGGTTTATGACTACACGCGGACAATGGGTAACGGCGTAGAACGTTTCCTCGACCCTGAGATGGCATTTGAAAATAGGAGAGATGGAATCCAGTCCCCGGACAGGCTCCACCAGCTTATAGCACTGCTTGCGATAGAACGTCGTGTGGACGGTTTCAGGTCGTATTCGGTCAACAACCTTCCACGTGCCGACGAGGAAGAACCAATCCTGGATGCTATCCGACGTATTTACATATCGGCGGGAGATCAGCTTTTAAGAATGTCGTTCGGTTCCCCCCCGGACTGGCCGAACGCCGAAACGGATATCATCGACCAGCTCGAGCACGCGAATAAGGATTTCCAGTTAATAATCGGCGAATGTATCCTGAACGCTCTCGACGCCAGACTGTGGCGAGATACCGCGGTGCGAAGAATTTCCGACGAACTGATGAACGACATTTTTTATATCCATGATTTCGCCCAGACACAGGGCGACGGGATTATTTACTACGGCCAGGTGGACGATGTCGCGATGCTGATCGATGAGCAGTCGATGGCATACGCGGCGATGAAACTCTCGCAAGCGACCGAGGATTGCCGCTACGCCCTTGAAAAATATATCGAGGAGCACCCGATCGCAAAATATTTCAGTTTCGAAACCATGACCCCATACGGAAGAATTGTCATCGGGGGCGATGGAAGGGATTATCATGAATACGATGATTATTTCATCCTGATCGACCTTGGCGGGAATGACATTTACAGAGGTCCGGTAGGCGCGACAACCCGTCCGGATATCGGTATCAGCCTTTGCCTCGATCTTTCGGGTAACGATGTTTACGAATACGATTCAACAACCTGCCCGAGCCAGGGAGCCGGAGTCCTTGGCTGCGGGGTATTATACGATGCCTGGGGCGATGATACATACACTTCGAAACAACTTGCCCAGGGAGCGGGATTCTTCGGTACCGGTGTGATTTACGACGGCGATGGCGCCGACGTGTACATAATGGAAGTATCCGGACAGGGAGCGGGATTTTTCGGTCACGGACTCGCGTTCGATTCCGGTGAAGGCGACGATGTGTACAGGCTTCACGGCGAAGGCCAGGGGTTCGGCGGCTGCAACGGTGTCGGGGTAATAGCGAACTGGGCAGGGGATGAACATTACTATGCTGAACCGTACGCGAGTGTGGTGAATCGCGGCGATTATCACAGCGCGTTCGATATCAATGTCTCCAACGCCCAGGGGGTCGGATCGGGCAGAAGGGGTGACGGTACCGACGGTCATTCATGGGCCGGAGGGCTTGGATTTATCGTCGACATTTACGGTAACGACACATATGAAGCCGGGAATTTTTCGCTCGGAACAGGCTACTGGTTTGGTACCGGCCTTATGTACGACAAGGGTGGAGACGATCTTTATAAATCGGTTTATTTCACACAGGCCTCCGGGGCGCATTATTGCATCGGAGCGATAATCGATGAAGCCGGCGATGACGTACACGATCTTTTCGGAAACGCCGGAGCGGCACTCTCTTTCGGATGGGACTTCTCCATCAACCTGCTCGTCGATAAAGAAGGCGATGATTATTACAAGTCGGATATCATTTCGATAGCCTGTTCGGAAATACGTTCAAACGTATTTTTCTTCGATCTCGATGGTGACGATCATTACGTACTTGGACGCGGCTCGATCGGCCTTGGCGGTGTCGATTTCAGAGGCTATGATGAACCGCACCCAACAAGCCCGTTTTACCAGTACTGTAATTCAATCGGATTATTCATCGATTCCCATGGCGACGACATTTACGAAGACTGGGTTAAAGAAACAATCGGTGAGGGCGATGAAACCGAAGTAATTCATACCTTCGAGCCTCATGAGCGTGTTGGAAACAACCTCCGCCTCGAGTGGTTCGGACCCGACCATGAACGCTATGGATTTAACAACTTCGGTATCTTCTGGGATCTCGATGATGAAGGCACCGACATCCCGGACGTAACCTGGCTCGACCCGATTGAGGAGGAAGAAGAGGAGAGTGAGGAATAAGTATCGAGGAACCTGCACCAATCTACCCATCGTAAAATAATCATCGAATACAAATAATCATTCACATGCATCCATTACGCCACATAATAATAATCCCCCTTATCGTTTCATTAATGTTCGGATGCGTCCCGACCGGTCAGACTCACAGCTTTGGTGAAAATATCGAGAACGTTATCATCATCGTCGTCGATACCCTTCGTGCCAACCATCTCGGCTTCATGGGCTACGAGCGGGAAACGTCGCCATTCCTCGATGAACTTGCGGAACGATCAATCATTTTCGATAACATGTGGACACCCAAATCACTTACATTACCCTCGTTCGCATCCATGTTTACAGGCATTCATCCGACTAAAACAAATATTTATCAGAACGCATGGCCGCTACCTGAATCACTTCACTCTCTTGTCGAGGATTTCCAGGACGCAGGTTTCAACACCTACGGCTATCCAACCACGGATATTCTTGCGGCCCGTTATGGAATCGGCCGGGGGTTCGACACATATGATATGGCTGAAGAACTCCCACGCATGGCACCGGAAGAGATCGATGCTGTGATTGCAGGCCTTCAGGATGAAACCGAACCGGTTTTTCTACTCATTCATTTCTGGGAGCCGCACCAGCCGTACGATCCCGACCCTGAAGTGCTCGACCAATTCGCCGAGCCGTATTTTGTCGGACAAATGGACGGCGAGATCGAGACATTCATTGCATATAATAATAATGAACTACCTTTAAGCCAGGCCGACATTCGCCACGCGATCGACCGTTACGATGCCGAGATCCGCTGGCTCGACAACCAGCTTATCGAACTGTTCGATTTTTTCGAGGAGAAAGGTTACATCGATAATTCACTGATTATTG
>DAOVJF010000564.1 GCA_030673355.1 Planctomycetota bacterium
TCATTCACCCACAAGCTTATCGGGTTTGGGAAGATTCAGGATTTTTGTGAGGGTAAAGATTTCAAATACCACGAAGGATGTTGGTAGAACGCATGTGGGCGGCACCCGGGTGATTTGCATAAATAAATGATCCTAAATCTATGACTGGCTCATTCACCCACAAGCTTATCGGGTTTGGGAAGATTCAGGATTTTTGTGAGGGTAAAGATTTCAAATACCACGAAGGATGTTGGTAGAACGCATGTGGGTGGCACCCGGCGATTGAAGTTTATTTGAGATCGGAGGCACGCGATCGGAGGCACGCGATCGGAGGCACGCGCGTCAGCAAGTGCACCTTACGAAGACCTGATTACGATTCCACCGCGTCTTCTACGGTTACCGTCCTCGTCCAGTTCCTCGAGTAAATCGCGTGGAACCCCCCTTGTAATGACCATCTCGCCGTCTTCAAGCCCGCTTAAAACTTCCGTTACCATATAGTTAGTCAATCCGGTCTCAATTTCGCGGACCTCGATTGAATCGTCCTCATTGACAACAAAAACGTAATGTTTCTCTTCGTGAGCGGCGATCGCGCGGTCGGGTACGAGCAGGAGGTCGGTGTGGGTTTCCGTGATGATCTCCGCCTCGCCGCGCATACCGCTCATAAGATCGCCGTCAGGATTGGGAACCTCGATCTCAACCGTGAAAGAATTAAGCCCACCGGTCAAAGTAGCCTGGGGATGAATTTTAAGCACGACCCCTTCGAAAGTTTCGTCACGGTACGCGTCAAAATCAAGATTGACAATCTGTCCCCTGGTAACCAGACCTATATCGCCTTCGTCTACCGATGCGTAGGATTTCATTGTTGAAAGATCGCCGATAGTGCAAAGCACATCGCCGCCACCAAAGCCCGCGAGAGATGAAACAATCACGCTGCCTTCGTTAACATACTTGTCCATGACCGTTCCGGAAATAGGGGAATAAATAGTCGCGTCCCCGAGCGCATTTTCAGCCTCGCTTACCGCAGCCTGTGCAATGGCGACGTTGGCGTACGCCACCTGCAATTCCTCGCTCGTAGTCCCATCTATCAAAACATTCCGGGCGTCCCGGGCATGTTCGAGATTCTGGCTTGCCTGTTCGACCCCATACTCGGCATTGTCGAGATCCTCATCGGACGCGAAACCGCCATCGTGAAGTTCCTGTGTATGAGCCAGATCCTCAAGCGCTTCATCGAGAGCCAACCGGGCATTTTCGACCTGCGCGTCGTACTGCTGGAGTTCCCTGGGAGTGTAACCTCTTCGGGTCAATTCGAGCTGGGCATATGTTCTGGAAAGGTTCGCGCGGCTGGTATCAAGGCGTATGAGCAGATCGTCCTGGTCGAGTAACGCCATCGGGTCGCCAATTTCGACCCAGTCGCCGGAATCGAAATACAATTCCACAATTTTACCGCTGGCCTCGGGACGGACCTCGATAACCTCGAATGGATGGATGGTGCACGACGCGAGTATGCTTAACTGGAGGTCGCCGACATATACCGATTCAGACGATTGGAATTCCTGGAATGTCCATCTTGTGTCCTCCTGGGTCCGGTTGTAGGAGTACCAGGATATCGCTCCGACAATGAGGGCCAGTACGATGAAAAAGATCCAGTTCAGTAAAGCTTTATTTTTCCGTTTTTTTCTTTTCTTAGCCATGATAATTCACGTATAGCGTTTTTAATAATAATTCAACGGGCCGGTTATTATGTAACGGTCCATCACTATGGCGCCAGATTTGTCATAATACCGCTGAGCACGAGTCCTATGACTGCGATAATGGCTGTCGTAATTATTGCCTGTGACCTTTTAGAGTTATTAACATGCTCGAGTGCGATCACCATTACGATCATAGACCAGATGTAGAACGGATCGATGGTTCCAAGGACTCCTAACACAAATTTCGGTAA
>DAOVJF010000576.1 GCA_030673355.1 Planctomycetota bacterium
ATCAATAACATCATCATATAGAATTACCTGTCCCTTACGGCTGGAAATTTTCCCCGATGGGAGCATGACCAATTCGTAGGAGAGATGGAAGCAATTCTCCCATTGCGGAAATCCCATCAACCTTAAAACCTGGAACAACTGCTGGAAATAGAATTTCTGTTCGTTACCGACCACATAGATTGATTCCTCGATTGCAAATTCATCGAATTTTCGTTTCGCAAGCGCGAGGTCTTTGGCGCCATAGAGAGAGGCACCATCGGCGCGTACGAGTACCATCACCCTGTATTTATCCTTTAATTTTTCACCGAACCGTTCGTGCAATTTTTTATCGATTTCGACAATTTTCGCGCCTTCACTTATCTCAGCGACACCTTTCCCGACTAGCTGGCTGACAATTTCCAGGCCTTCGTCCTCGACCTTGCTCTCGAAGAATTCAACATCGAATTCGGCACCGAGTTCTTTATATATCCTGTAAAAATCATCGAAACTCCAATCTTTGGTTTCATTCCAAAGATCGATCAGGCCCTGATCTTTATTGTTCCAGCGTTCCGCGATTGCTGCTACATCATGATGCCTTAACCATATACGCCTGAAATTATCGGAGTTCACTTCTTTTCGAAGCTCCTTAATTTCATTCAGCAATTCATCGGGGCATGAGCACAACTTGCTTTCAATTGCGGCATCCGCAAGCCCGAAAGTCGCTTCCGCAAGTTTAAGGATTAAATCCGATACTTCGTTTTTAGACCGGTTTTCAAAAAGGTCCTCTTCTTTCAGCGCGATTTTCCTGATCAATGGATCGATCTGTAACCGTCCGATGATCTCATCGTTCGACCAGGCATCATGTAGCCCCTCTGAAATCGGTTTGAGTTTTTCCCACACCTCATACCAGAGATCTTCGGATTCTGAGAGTAATGATTCCGCGGCCGAGTAGGCTTCGCCAAGCCAGCGACCGCGATCCGTCTGATTTTTAAAATTATCGGGTAGAGATTTGAGGTTCGCAAGGTACCAGAGGGATTTAAAAACATGGTTCCCGATGTCGCCGTAGTAATTCGCCGCGATAGTGTCACGGCCAAGGTATCTGAAACATCTGACCAGCGCGGCCCCGGTAACAACATTGCGCACATGTCCGATATGAAAAGCCTTGTGAGTATTCGGCTGTGAGTACTCAACCATTACACGTCCGCCGTGAGGTTCCCCTTTTGCCCAGCCGGTTTTACGGTCGAGAATTTTGCTTATGAGGTCGCGCGCGAATTCGGGTGGTTTAAAAAAGCAGTTCACATAGCCGTTAACAGCCTCGACTTTATCAAACTCACCTTTACCACGGATTTTGCCGGCGATAAGTTCGGCAAGCGAGATCGCGCTTTTTTTCAGTTCTTTTTTATCGAGGTCCGGATTTGCCGCGCGAGCTACCTGGAAAACATTCGAAAGCGCGAGGCCGAGCTGTCCCTCGAACGGAATTTCACGAAGGAGCGGTTCTATAACCGGCAGATTTTCATTTTTAAGAATGTCCAGAATCAGGCTTTTCAAGCTGGCTTGCATAATCTCTTACCCGAGAGGTCTATTGTTATCATCCCCGGAATCAGTGCTTGGCGATTCCAATCCGTCTGCGGGTTCGGGTGTACTTTCTCCAGTTTCGGAAATATATTTTTTATAAAATTCAAAGACTTCCGGTTCGTCGAGGATATCGATCGGCTCGATCCTTCTGCGGCGATCGACAAGCTCGGCAGCCTGGATCAGCGATTTCTGCTGGCTCTGGAAA
>DAOVJF010000389.1 GCA_030673355.1 Planctomycetota bacterium
CTGCCGACCCCGTACAACCTTACGATGTTGGACCCTTTTTCGACTGCGACCCTGGCCAGACTATCACACGCCAATGGGGAGTAAGCACAAGTCCGGTTGTCCAGCCATCTTCATGGATAACGTTCCCGTCATCTAACACAACGATTTCTGTCGACTGGCGGGATTTTGGTGTCGGGACCTGGTACCTGTACCACAGGGTTGGTGATGGTGTGACCTGGTCAGTATCCAATCCCTTCCAGGTTCAAACAGTAGTTACAACTGAATTTGTAATATTCGTTGCTCCCCCTTCAATGGGTGGAAATGACTTGAATCCCGGGACATGGGATGAACCCGTAGCCAACTTGTCAGTCGGGCTGAGTTTAGCGGCAGGAGTAGCTTATGACAATATCTGGGTAGCCTACGGAACGTATAACGAAAGCTCAACCGTATCGATCGTAAGTGAGATCAATATTATGGGCGGACGTGATCCCGATGCATTCTGGAGTGAAAAACCGGTTGGTACCAGTGAAATATATGGGTCTCAAACAGTATTTAACGGGACCGGTATTAATTCTGATACAGTAATTCGGAGGTTATCTATCTTCGCGGCTCATGGTGATTATTCAAACAGAAATTCAATGTGTGTTTATTTACAAAACTGCACAGAAGCACTTCAGTTTATTGAGTGCGAGTTTCACGCGGGCAAAGGCGATGATGGCTCGCACGGAAATAACGGCAATTATGGAAACAACGGAATGTACGGTCAAATGGGGGAACATGGATGTGAAGATTCAGGTTGGCCGTGCGACAGTTGCTCCAGGCCACATGGTGGCTCTGGGGGTTACAGCCCATGCGGCAGAAACGGCGGCTACGGCGGCCTTCCCGGGCATGGTAACAGCAATGGTAGTCAGGGTGGTAATGGAGTGGGCCAGGTCAATTACGGTGAAGGCGGGCAATGGGCGGATGGAATGTCATGCAAAGGTTACAAAATCCCCGACTACCATGCCAATGGCGGTGATGGTTATGATGGCGCCAATGGCGCACATGGAAATGGCGGCAATGGCGCAGGGTCTGTTTCCGGCGGTCAGTGGATCGGGTCACCTGGCTTGTATGGCAGCTACGGTTATCACGGTAATGGCGGAGGGGGCGGCGGCGGCGGCCGTGGAGGAAACTCAGGTTGCGACAGCTTTGGCAGTGGAGGCGGCGGCGGCGGCGGCGGGGGTTGCTATGGTACTCCCGGCTACGGAGGTAAAGCGGGTGGAGGTTCATTCGGCCTGTTCCTTAATGGCTCAAGCCCGGTAATCTCCTCCTGTAAATTCTATGCTGATGTTGGTGGAAGCGGTGGTAATGGGGGTTATGGTGGAAATGGGGGTTATGGGGGCAATGGTGGGGCTGGCGGATCATATGGGGGCAGTGGCCAGGATGACGCCGGATGCGGTGGCTGGGGAGGAAACGGCGGCGATGGCGGCGATGGCGGCCACGGCGGTGGCGGCGGTGGCGGTATCAGTTACTGTGTTTATAAATACGGCTCTCCGACACCAACAGTACTAGATCCAACGTTCAATACATCAACTGGCGGTACCGGAGGTTCTGCCCCTCCCGGTGGAAATGATGGCGCAAACGGAAATTCTGGTGATAAAAACTGGTAATTGATTTCCATCAACAGAATTATATAAAAAAATGAAACAATCCCCCCCCCCAATTTAAATGGGGGGGGTTTTATTGTAACCTAGACACCGATGAATGTAACCGGCATAGAACGATCCCGTTTGTCCCCGCGCAAGCATAACGCGATCATAATGCTTGTCTTTTCAATTGCGTTTGTCATCGGCGCGCGATTCATTCTGTCCGATCCGCAATCCGGCGAACCCCTTCATTTGAAAATTCCGGTTGTCGGAGAATTGGTAACCCCGTCCTGCCCATCGAAAATTGTAACGGGCGTACCCTGCCCGGTCTGCGGAATTACCCACTCCATCGCGTATATATCGCATGGAAGGTTAATTAAAGGTTTTCGATATCATCCACTGGGACCGTTATTTGCATTATCGATGTTACTCGCTATCCCATGGTCGATCGGAATCCTTTTATCGCCCGACACGGAACCGTCACCAGAAAATAAGGAAATCGCCCGCATCAAACACCGTCGACTGATGATATCAATCGGGGTTTTGATCATGGCTTCATGGGCGATCAGTCTTGCCCGGTATTACGATCTGGTTAACTGGTAACTACCACCCTATGGTATTATTGTAGTAATTCAATTCTTACCGGGAGTAACCATGAAACACCGATTTATCTTGTTATTTACCGCGTTAATTGCATTTTCAATTCTCGCAGGATGCGGTAACACTAATCCCCCCACAATGCCGGGGGAAGCCACTAATAAAACCCAGTCACTGAAATCCGGGCATAACCTGCTGGGGCTTTACCAATTCATGATCGACGAGGAAAATGAAACGCTGAATTTCGTGCCGCTCAGGGCTTGCGAACTGCACCTGAATATCGTCACGTTCATGGAACCTCCCGCTGGTGAAAATTTCGGGATCGACCAGGTGTTTGATTTCGAGCCCGGAAAAATTACAGTCGATCTGTTTATCAAGCATCCGTTCCCCGATCTCGACCTGGTTACGGTTTTTGATGTGTCCGGAATCATAATAAGCCACGGATCGATGGATTTCCCCTACTCCGAAACGCTGAAATTCCCCGGCGGGGATGATGTTCAGTTATTAAATCCCGATGGTTACATTCGGTGGTGGAACCCGGTCGAATTCCCCGAGAATCCCACGATGCCGGCGTTTGGTTACGTGGACGGCATGATGGGAGTACCCGATTCTGCCGGGCAATTCGATGCCACAATGAACGGTTATAAATATTTCGCGACAGGACTTACGGATCCTGCCGCCGATCTGAGCGCGATAGATACATCTATGCGGGGCGCGCTTGTGCCGGGAACGACCTCGGTACGGCGATACGAGCTTGGGTATACTCCCGGTAATTTCGTTTTCAATTACGCCATCGACGCGAATTGGGATATGCCGGATACAAGCGATGAAGTAATCGATATTCCCGGGGATTTCCCGATATCCGCTAACCGCCCGGAACCATACAGGCTGGAAATTAAAAACGTTTATAATGATTTATCATATAGCATTACGGCCGGAATGGCGGAGGGGATGCTGGGAATGGATGTCTGGGTATACGCATGGCACGATGCGGAGGAAAGCATGGCATGCGCATACTCGCAGGGAGATGAACTCAGCGGCATGTGCAATCCGGAGCCAATTGAGGTAGGGGATGGGTACGCGGTTTATCCCCTGCTATTGTTCCCGGCGAATCTCCAGTCAACGGATGATTTTATGATCTGGGTAGGCGCGGAAGCCATGGTTTACGGTTACCAGGATTTCGTGCCCGGAGAAATTCAGGGATTCTATGTTCAGGACTGGGTATCCGTGGCAGAGCAGTAAGGCAAACTTATTTTTAAAAAAGTTTTGAAAACCAAAACCCACCCCTGAAAGAGGCTGTCTC
>DAOVJF010000609.1 GCA_030673355.1 Planctomycetota bacterium
AACAGCCGATTCTTATGCAGGACTTCATCAATTCGGACAGTGTTGGATCATTTGATACCCGGGTTTTAATCATCGGTGGAAAAGTCCTAGGCGCGATCCGCCGGTCGGCTGCGATTGGAGAATTCCGCGCGAACGTTCACAGGGGCGGCACACCTGAACCTGCCAGCCTTACAAAAAAAGAAAACCGGCTGGCTCTCAAGGCGGCAAGGGTTATCGGACTGGACATCGCGGGTGTCGACTGGCTCGAAACGCCTGATGGCCCGGTTTTCCTGGAAGTCAACGCGACACCCGGTTTCCAGGGATTTGAATCCGCCACAGGGATTGATGTCGCCCTGGCAATTATTGACCTCGCTTTGAGCCTTGCACGATAAGGTAATTCCTATACTCCCTGTCACGCGTTATATTGACATTTGGAACTCTTACATATCTCTGATAGAATACACACCATATTTTTTGAAACTTTTTTTTGCATGAGAGTCGTGTAGTTGTAATTGTTAAATCACATCGTATGCCATTTTGAGGAGGACCGGAATATGCAAGAAAATCAAGGCGGTGGCGGCAGTTGCGGTAAAGCCTGTATGTGGACCTGTGGGGGTTGTGCAATTGTAATTGTACTTTTTATTTTAATGACCGTAATTGGGGCAACTTGTTTCGGGTGTACCATGTGCGCCGGAATAAGCAGCCTGTTTGGCGGTTTATTCCAGGCAATTGGCCACGTCTCGGATATCAATACATATTTCGAAGACCTTGAAGATGAGGGCTGGGATGTCGATTTCTCAGATTCCAACCAGCCATCGGGATATGGAGCCAGTGTCGATGATGAAACTCCGATGATCTGGCGCGCAAGAGAATCCGAGGACGATGAATGGATCGAATATGTCTGGACATTTGGACTCGATGAGGGAGCTCTTGAGGAACTGGAAGACATGGATGAAGATGATTTCGACTTCAGCGTGCTCGGTGATGCCCTTAAATTCACGCTTTTACCAAGGACTGAAGCGGCGCTTGAGGTTCATGAGGAACTGGGGCTTCCGTTACCTGATGATTTCGAATTACAACCGTGGGAAGAGGATCACAGTCGGCGGCCTGAACGACGTGACCCCGACCAGGATCGTGATGATGAGTCAGACGAGGACGATGAGGAACCTCGGAGGCGACAGAAAGATGGTAAGCTTTTCAGGATCGCCGCGTGATGTGTAAACAACACCAAATTTTGAAATAATAATTACGCCCCCATGCTTCAGGGGGCTTTTTTTTATTCTCAAATTTGTACTTGCGACCGCACCCGCTCTCAACCCGGTAGAACCAAAAATATTACCATCGCCATTCTGTCGGTTGACGCCGTACCACATACTTCCCATCCACCGTTTTCCACCGCCAGTCGATTTCCATAAGCCCGGTAAATCCCAGTGCCACCGCGAGTGCATACGAAAGATCGAT
>DAOVJF010000372.1 GCA_030673355.1 Planctomycetota bacterium
CACCGTGCTTTTCACCTGAGCCCTTAAGGAGGTCCATTTCATCAAGTAGTTCAAGTACCGCGCTTCCGAATCCCCCCATGACGTTGTTATCCTCGACAGTGACAATTCGTCCGGTTACTCCGGCCCATTGACAGATCAATGCGGCATCCAGCGGTTTCACGAAACGGGCGTTGATCACCGCGGCATCGATCCCGGCTTCGGCAAGTTTGGCTGCGGCGCTCTCACAGATTCCAACCATGTTGCCGATACCGATCAGGGTGATGTCGTTTCCTTCACGAATAAGCTCAGCTTTGCCAATTGGTACTGGCTGGAATCCCTTCTTCAATTCGACCCCGATCCCGGTTCCCCTCGGATATCGGAACGCAATCGGGCCGTCGTGCTCGATCGCGGTATAGAGCATGTCGCGAAGTTCCGATTCATCTTTTGGCGCCATGACGACAAAATTAGGGATCATTCTGAGATAAGACAGGTCGAAAACCCCGTGATGCGTTGCGCCATCCGCACCGACAAGGCCTCCACGATCGAGCGCGAAGGTGACCGGGAGGTTCTGGATACCGATATCGTGGATGCATTGATCGAACGCGCGCTGGAGGAAGGTCGAATATATCGCGACTACTGGTTTCATCCCCTGGATCGCGAGACCGCCCGCGAAAGTGACCGCGAATTGCTCGGCGATCCCGACATCGAAAAAACGCTCCGGTATTCTGTCCCTGAATTTATCGAGCCCGGTGCCCTCAGCCATAGCAGCGGTGATAGCTATAATTTTCTGGTCTGTCACCGCGAGTTCAAGGAGGGCGTCCGCGAAAATATCCGTGTAGCCTGGTCGTTTGGGCTTAGCTCCCTTCCTGGGGAGTTTTTCTTTCATCGCGAGCTCGGGATCGAACGCGCCGACTCCATGGAAACTTGTCGGAGAGCCTTCGGCAGGATGGAATCCCTTTCCTTTAACTGTCAGGAGATGGATGAGGATCGGACCCGGTTCGGTCCAGTTTTTCGCGGATTTCAGTACATCTATGACAACTTTCAGATTATGCCCGTCGAATGGTCCGAGGTAGGTGAATCCGAACTCCTCGAACATGACTCCGGTGCGTGAAGGGGTTACGAAATAGAAAAGGCTCTCGCTGACCGCATCGATACTTTTCGCGATTTTCGGGCCTATCCAGGGGATGCGGCGTAATGCTTTCAGGGTCCCGGCCTTGATATTCCGCATGGTCGGCACGGTACGGAGGTACGACAGGTGCTGGCGCACACCGCCGACGTTCGGGCTGATCGACATCTCGTTGTCATTGAGAACCACGATCATGTTCGAAGGCATAATGCTGGCATTATTGATCGCCTCAAACGCGATTCCGCCGGTCATCGCGCCATCGCCGATTACAGCGATCACGTTGTAATCGTCCCCGGCGAAATCCCGCGCCTTCGCCATTCCCATGGCGGCGGCCAGGCTGGTCGACGCGTGGCCGACCACATATGTGTCGTGTTCGCTTTCCTTCGGATTCGGGAAGCCGGAAAGCCCTTTGAAACATCGGATCGTGTGAAAACGGTCTTTTCGCCCGGTTAGGATTTTATGAGGGTATGACTGGTGCCCGACATCCCAGACGATCCTGTCTCTCGGTGAATTGAAAACCGTATGTAGGGCTACGGTGATCTCGACCGCGCCAAGGTTGCTCGCCAGATGCCCGCCAGTCTGGGCTACGGTCTGGATTATTGTTTCCCTGAGGTCGCGGCACAGTCCTTTCAATTCGGGCATTGAGAGGTTTTTTAAATCATCGGGGCTGTTGACCCTGGCGAGTATGGGAAGACCGTTAGGCATAACAAAACACTGTCGACAAGCGACAATGGTAAATTATACACGGGTTTTATTGGATTCCTCAAGTGGATGGATGTTTCGGACGGGTATTATCCGATAGTTGAAAACTCAGGTTTCAATCGCCAATAGCCAGAATGTCATCTCCACATCCGACATAAAGCCAGCCATCTTCACCAATGACGGGCGCTGTCATTACAAGAGCAGGCCGTGAATAAGCCCACAGACTGTGTCTTCGCTGATACGGTGCTTCAGGATACCCCTCAGGTGGGCTGAACGCCCGTATTCCCTGGTATGCCATGTAAATTATTCCCTGAGAATCCTGAGAAATTCCACCAGGAGCCACTGTCAAAGACTGAGGGTCCTCACTCAGGTTGTCATAGTCAGGTGGGGCAGTAATCCATGAAAGTTCGCAAAAGTCCGAAATTGTTACAAGTGTTGAACCTTCAGGATCGTTTGACAGTACGATGTTTGCATAATTTGAATCAATAACAGGAGCCAGTTTGCCACCCAGGAATCCAAAAATACCAGCACTTAGTAATGCGTCTGGTGCAAGGTATTGCCGCTGGAATTCAGCAACCGAGTTAAACATTGGTAGATTCCTGTTGCAGAATGTAATATTACCTTCATAATCGACAGAAGCTGGTCCAAAAAAATCCGCTATATGCTTAAATGTAATGAGAGTCCCGGATGGCGAATAAAGGTTGAAGGTTAATCCATTAATGATAATATTTTGATCGATACCAATTGTGGGCACAGGTTTTGCCCACATACTATACGAAATTACTTTCACCCACCGAATTTCACCGTCCAGGGATATTGCAAATAATCTGCCTATTGTGTCCTCGGGAGGTATAAGGTCCCTTCTATAACCCCCAATGTATATTGTCCCGTCATGTCCGGCATTAATTGCTGTGTCCAGGACTATATCTTCAATGAAATATGAACCAACCTGAACGCTCCAGATTATTTCCCCATCTATATCGACACGATGGACCCACCCAAGGTCAGTCCCGGCAACGATGCTCCCATCGTGCAGGATCGCTGGCCAGGCTTTTATAATTGATTCAAATTCGATATCCCACAGCACTCCACCGTAGGGAGTCCTTGCTCTCAACCATTTGCCCTGCGTGTAAACGACCATACCATCATAACCTATACATACTGCGCGAACAGTGTCGTTCTGGATCCCGCCACGCCAGTACTTAGGAAATGCACCGCCGGAATCGGCATTTTCCATGTTCATCATCGGACCGGGATTTTCGGATATTCCTGAGTTGTGCTGATCGTGAGCGAACTTCGGCCACGGTGAATTCGCCAGTCCGTATGCGTAAAATACAATTGGGTCGGAATAACTGGTATTGCCCACCGTATTAGTAACAACCAGTATCGCACTATGTCTGCCGCTGGATGTAAAAGTGTGTTGAACGGTAGGTTCATCGGATATTTCACCATCAGAGAATAGCCATGAATATGTGACCGGACGACCATCGGGACTGTATGATTTCGACCCGTCCAGTTCTACAGTGAGTGGGGTTGGTCCTTCAGTGCTGCCAAAGTTCCTTATGACGAGGACCGGTGTATTATCGAGCAGAGGATTTTTGGGTCCGCCGTTATGTTTACATGCCTGGTTAGCGCCGACAAAAATTATCAGCACTATTACGAAAATAATTAATGAGTCGGTAATCTTGTGTATCATCCCTCAAACCTCTTTCTGTTTCAGTCGCCAATAGCCAGAATGTCATCTCCACATCCGACATAAAGCCAGCCGTCTTCCCCGATAGCAGGTGCAGTCGTCCTGAAGGCTGGACGCTCATATGCCCACAAGCTGTGC
>DAOVJF010000536.1 GCA_030673355.1 Planctomycetota bacterium
AGATTTCACCGAGGTCGGCGACTCCCCGTCCCTCACCG
Source organism: Planctomycetota bacterium (assembly GCA_030673355.1). Lineage (GTDB taxonomy): Bacteria > JAJVIF01 > JAJVIF01 > JAPKYR01 > JAPKYR01 > JAPKYR01. The sequence continues at coordinate 39 of DAOVJF010000536.1, forward strand.
CGAAGGCATACCAAAGCGCGCTCGGCTCCCCACAATGCGATCGACACGACATCCTGGGGCGCGCCCGTTGTCAAATCGTCAGTGACTAGCTCCAGAATCCCGACAGCTTCCCCGATCAATCTGTGGTGACGGTTTTCAGTGATCAAAATATCCCCTGGATCACCATCCAGTTCGAGAAGGCAACGGACTTCCGCGCGAAGGTTATCGATTCCAATGTTCTCTTTAGCGGATACAATAACATACGGGATACCCGGGACATTCAGAATATCCCCTGCAATTTCAGGCTCCCATGCGGATTCGAGATCGCTTTTATTGCAGACAAGCATTACTTTCGAACCGATTTTTCCGCATGTTTCAAGCGTACGATTTACGAGTTCGATTTTTTCATTCCCGATCGGTTCGCTTGTATCAAGGACGATCAACACCAGGTGCGCGCGCTCAACCTCACGCCAGGACCTGCGAATCCCTTCCGCTTCGGCGGTATCGAAATTGTCCTCGATCACACGAATTCCCGCCGTGTCGAGAAGTTCTGCGGGTACGCCTCCAAATGAAAGGTTCGCCGAAACAACATCGCGGGTTGTGCCCGGCGTGGATGTAACTATCGCGCGGTCTTCCATCAGGAGAGCGTTCAGAAGGGATGATTTCCCGACGTTGGGCAACCCGATAATCGCGAGCCTGAACCCACTCAGGATACTTCCCCTTGAATAACTATCCAGAAGGGATCTAAGGTCGCCGAGGATCGTATCGATCGCTTGTACGGCATCCGATGATTCAATTCCATCAACACGTTCTTCGGGGTAATCGAAATCAACTTCGAGACGCGCGAGGATGTCATGCAGGTTTCCTCGTGCCGTGCCGATCTTTTCGCTCAGTGTCCCGGTACGCTGCCGTAACGCCTCACGTTGTGCCGCGACTCCCCGTGCCCCGACAAGCGAAGCGATTGACTCAGCCTGGATAAGGTCCATCCGTCCATTCAGAAACGCGCGCCTTGTAAATTCTCCCGGTTCCGCGGGACGGATATTTTTTAATTCGAGTAAAGCATTTTCTAAGGATTTAATAGTCGCTAATCCGCCATGCAGGTGAAATTCGACTACATCCTCCCCCGTGTATGATTTCGGTTTTATAAAAGCAAGCATCCCGCAATGATCGATACGGATCCCACCGTGGATGATGTCAACCAGAATGAAATTCCGGTTCGGGATATCGGCGGGATTGATTTCCGGTTCGGTCACAAGTGAAGCCGCGATTCCGAACGAGTCCGGACCGCTCAGGCGCACAATCGCGATTCCGCTTCCAGTGGGCGGCGGTAGCGGGGTCGCGAGCGCGAAGATGGTGTCTTCAGTGGAGTCCATGCCAGGTTGGTTATTTTACCTGATTTCAATGGTGAACCAAAAGGATTCAGGATTTCAAAGCAAGATAGGATACCAATTTGGATTCATGACAATTTTTAAAAGCCGGCATAAATTGGATGAAGACTGAACCTGATGGCAATTGCCTGAATCTTTAATGGTAAGCAGGACCTTCTATTCATACGACTTATCAGCGTAAGTCCGTCAGACCTCCTAAACTTGCCAGATTGGGAAGCGGGTCGGAAGAACCCGCCGCCCCCGACCGGATAGGTCGGGGGTGTTTAATGTCGTAGATCCCTCTTATACAATCGAGTTAGTGGAATTCCATTGATTCCGTGTATAATCTCACCCATGAGGCTTGCTCTCGATATCGGTGGGACCTTCATAAAGATCGCATGTATTACCGATTCAGGTGATATTCTCGACACGAGTAAATTTCCGACCGATCCCAAACTTTCAAACCAGGAATTCGTAAAAGTCCTGGTTGAGAATACAACGAAATCAATAGCTGACTGGGAAGGGGAATTTGCCGTTATCGGTGCGGGCATGGCCGGTTTTGTCGATGGTGTAAAAGGTATTATCCGTAAAAGCCCTAACATTCCCGGGATAAAAGATCTGGAACTCGCGAGGGAACTTACCCGGGAGCTGGGAATTCCTGCATGGGTTGAAAATGATGCAACCGCTGCAGTGTGGGGTGAATTTCTTTTTGGGGATCACAAAATAAACCGGAACATGCTCATGCTGACACTCGGAACCGGTAACGGAGGCGGCCTGGTGCTGGATGGAAG
>DAOVJF010000205.1 GCA_030673355.1 Planctomycetota bacterium
ACACCGCATGCAAGGATTGTATGCCGGAGCAACAACATCCCGATTAATCCGGTTATTGCCGCTAAGATATGCAGCATAACAGGATTCTCCATCTGGGTCGCGAAAAGCTCCAGTACGAGTGGAATGAGTAGCCCAACTATTACTACACCGAACCAGAACATTGTAGCTGCCGTTCCAGATATCAGCATCTCAACTGCAGCTCTTCCTTCCGGCATGCGATGGGTAGCTGAAACATAGAACACAAGCATGAAAATCATGATTGCGCCACCTCCAACCGCGTGTAAACCAAGCGTATTGATCTGATCAATCGCACCCTGTACAAACAGGGCCGATACCAGAATTGTTGCCAAAATACCGGAATACAGAGCGTTCAAAAGGAAAATCATCGGGGTTAGCGGGTTACTCCAGAGTGCGATCGGCCTGTTGGCAGCCAGAAGGTATCCCGTGTACATCATTACCCCGAATCCCAGGATAATTGCAGGGACACTGAGTAATCTCCCCAATGTAATGCTTAGATTAAAGACTGTAACGATCCAGTGTATACCGGCGAATACCAGGAACAATGTCACGACAATGACCCCTCGGGAAATCCAGGAGGTCCCCGGACATTTCATCGAATATATCGCGTTCTTCGGCACACCAAGTCCTATGAGCAGGATCAGGTATCCGACTCCAAGGGCTATTACTCCGAAAATAATCCCGGCTTTTGAAATGCCAGCCCAGTCTTCGGAGGCGAAGCCAGCTACAGCACCTGTCACATAGGCAGCCGCTCCAAGTCCACCGAGAAACAGGTAAATTGAATGATCCCAGCCCCATTTAGTTTGTGCTTTCATCTTCATTTGTGTCACCTCGGCGGTAAGTAATAACATGATGGTTCAGTACCGAATTCAGGATTGAGCTGGAAGCCCGCTCCACGTCGGATCAGGATGGAAACTTCGCTCTCGGGATCATCGAGATCACCGAAAGTACGGGCCTTTGCGGGACAAGCCTCTACGCAGGCGGGTTGTTTGCCGTCTCTTACACGGTCACGACAGTAATCGCACTTTGTTGCCAGACCGTAGCCTTGTTTCTCTTCCCATTCACTCTTGCAATATGCTTCGTAGGGGTCGAGATCACCCTCGGCATCAGGGAAGTAGGTTTGGAACTCACTGACCAATTGGCGGGCACCGTACGGACAAGCCATCATGCAGGTCTTGCATCCCATGCAGAGGTCCGGATCGACGAAAACGATTCCGTTCTCATCGACCTGGGTCGCTCCGGTCGGGCAGACGTCCCTGCATGCCGGTTCAGCACACTGCTGGCATACCAGTGGAAGCATCTGTCTCAGGGCTGAAGGATATGAACCTATCTCAGCCGGTACACACTTGGCCCAGTCAATTCCCTGAGGAGTATGATTCTCAGCTTTGCATGCAACCGTGCAGGTATAACACCCATAGCACCGTTTTAGATCTATAACAAAACCGTAACGTGCCATTATCGTTCACCCTCCTTCATTTTATAGATTTTTACTTTAACACATGCATCGGTACCCTGGGTCAGAGGGTCGGTGTATTCAATTCCGATCATGATAAGGTCATCAAAGAATTGACCCTTTCCTTTTGATATCGGGGTTGCCCTCGCCCAGTGACCGTGACATCCCGCAACAGCCAGGTGCTCGGGATGCAAGCCCTGAACAAGTTTTACAGGACCCTTAATCTTTTTACCGACAGTGTTTTCAACCCAGATCCAATCACCGTCTTTCATGCCTTTACTCTTGCCTGTATCCTCGTTGATCTGAATCAAGTACACCCATGGATCGTTGCATGATATCTCATCAAGCCAGGGATTGTTCTGGGAGGAGGACTGAGTGTGGAAGGATGGACGCCAGCAGAAGCCCCACAAATCGAAATCAGGATTCTTTTCCGTATGTGAGGGACATGGGAACCAATTAGGCAGGCCGGTAAAGAATCTGAGATCCGTCCAGTTCTCTGCATCGTACTCAGCGAGGAATTGGCTGAATTTCTCGCCAGCTTCGATGAAGAACTCAAAGTAGATAGGAATCCTGACAGGGACATGCCATCTCCAGTACATCTCTTCGGGCTTGGTCTTCCATTTAACAAGGCCGGTTTTCTTCAGGGCTTCAAGACCGTTTTCATCACCGAGCCTGTCCTTAAGAACCCGGTCGCATATATCCTCCCAGGTATAATCGCCATCAGCCTCGATCTTGTACTTATCTGACATCTCACCGCCGTAACGGACGGGGATAAGGTCATTAATAACGCTGTAATACTTGTCCTTAATTCCGAGCCTGTCAGCGAGTTCGAGCATGATTTCGTTGAAGTCGCGGCGCTCGAACATTGGCTCAACAACGGGCTGGCGAATCTGCCAGACCCAGTGGTCCATACCTGTCGGATGACAGAACGTGGACGGGAAGGTCACGCAGGGAGAGTAACGCTCGAGGAAACTGCAATCGGGAAGGACGATATCGGCGACCGCCTCGGTAAATTCATTCTGGTAAATATTGAACGAGAAAATGAAGTCAAATTTCTTGAGGAAGTTTTCGGTAATATCCTCCGCGTTGGCCATCGTCATCACTGAATTGGAACCGAAATTGATCATGATTTCCGGCTCATAATCGATTTTGAACTGCTTCAGGTACTTTTCCCAGTCAGGGGACATGATTGTGAACGCATTGTAAATCGAACTGGGAAACATATCCTGAAGATCCAGCCTGGTAGGGGCATGCGGCTCCCTGAGCGGGTAGGGTTTATGGTCGTATACCCAGCCCTTGACGATCATAAGGCCGTCAGGGCACGCATACGGAATGGTTTCGGGTTTGCCGGTGTTCGGATGGCCGTGGGATACCGGTGGTCCGTGACCCATGGCGCCTCCCGGAACGTCCGCGGCTCCCATCAAGTGATTCATCATGTCGATTGCAAGGCAGTTCCAGCCGGAGTTGACATGACCCTGGCTTCCGCGGAAGAAGATAGCAGCCGACGGCCGGAGTGGGAATTTCTTACCGTCTATCATGATCGTGCTGCCGATCTGTGCATTGTCAACGAACTCCTTCGCAATTCGCCTCAATGTTGATTGAGGGACCGTGGTGATCTTTTCAACCTTATCAAGCGGGTAATTATCCCTTACATGATCCTTGATTAACTGAAAGCTTGGTGAGCACTCTACGCCGTTGACCGTATAAGTTCCCTCCAGAGCCAGGTTCGGGCCTTCGAACGGGTCTATTTCATAGAAATCGAACGGCTTTGCGGTATTGTCTCCCAAGTCCATAACTAATGGCTTGTTTGTACCCGGATCCCTCAAGTATTTACCATCAGCCTTGATCAGATATGATGCGTTGGTTTTCCACCTGAGGTAATCGGCATCCCGGACCCCGAGTTCGTTCAGCATGACATTGATCATACCGAGAACCGCTGCGGCATCCGTACCTACTCGAATGGGGACCCACTCCTCGGCTTTCGATGCCTGTGTGGAAAGGTAGGGATCGAAAACAACCGCTTTCATTCCCCTTGCCCTTGCATCGGCTACCCACTGCGCGCTCTGCAAGGCAGCGTGACCCGCGCCATGACCCTTCGAGCACCCAAAATAGAGGGTATAGTTGTTATGATGCCAGTCCGGTATGATCGACCACGCGGCATGAGTAATGCCGTTCATGAAATGCGCACCATTTCCGCACCATAACCCACCTCCTGATACCCAGTAATTCTTAAAGCCAAAAGCTCGCATGAACGCGGGGACCGCGAAACGGATCTCGCTGGTCTGAACGGTGGTCGCCTGAAAATAGCAACCCCTGGGATCCTTCATGTTCTGAAGCTTGGTTACAATCGTATCCATAGCTTCTTCCCATGAGATCCTCTCCCACATTGGGTCCTCATGCACGCCTTTCTTGGGATTCCCTCTCTTAACCGGGTAATTAAGTCGATGCCGGTCATAGAGGGTATGAAGTTGTGCGGTTCCTTTAGCACAGATCCTGCCACTCCCTGCAGGAGTTTCAGGATCGCCTTCAAGACCCACGATTACACCATCAACACGGTGGGCTTTTATGCCACACTGGCCATAACAACCACCACATGACGTGTGTATCCAAACATCTTCCTTGACTTGTGTAGACGTTGCAGTCATGTTTTACATCCTTTTGAATTCCAGACTCCTCAATTTGAAGCCCTGGACTTTGGCGGGCCAGACATCTCCCACCAAGTAATTTAATAACAACCTATCTTAAAAGCCGCAATGATTCGGCTACAAACTTTTAGAGGTTTACTTTACTTAGGCCAGGACCTCTTTGCCTTGCCTTTGTAAACCGCGTCTCCAAAATTGATCCTGCGCATCTGGGGCTGGCTGGCTACTTCCTCGAAGAAGTGAGCGGAAAGCCCCACAACCCGGCCATACACGAAAAGTGCCTTGGCCAGGTCCGGATGCAGACCAAGATCAGCAACTATAGCACCAATTACCCCGTCCACGTTGATAGGCAGGTTCATACCCCGTACTCTCTCGAAAATATCGGTTACGATTTTCGAGATTTCTACGCATTTTCCTGAAAGTCCGGAGTCATCCACCAGTTTCCACAGCGGAGTTCGACGTGGATCTGTAGTATGGACGCGGTGTCCAAGTCCCCCAACACGTTTTCCCGCCTTAACGTACTCATTCAATATTGCCACTGTCGCATCCGACAGTTCGATATTATCTGATTCGGATTTCTCTACACACTTCTTGAAGAACCTTGCCGCTTCACCACCGGCTCCACCATGAACATCCGTAATTGCCCCAATACCGGCAGATATGCCCACCTGGTACGATGGCCTTACCGTGGCCGCTAGAATTGTCGACTGCGCCGATGGGGGGGTGGCACCATGATCAACGCACGTCGTTATGATCTGCTCAATTATCTTTGCCCGGTTAGCATCGTATTCTTTTGCCCCGGTCACCGCACGATAAATTATGCCCCTGAAACCTTCATCTTCATTCGCGGCATCCATGGCTTTTTCATTACCAAGAATAAACGCAAGGTACCGCGCGAATCGTCCGAGAGCATAAATGGTTTTGTTGACAGGACCGTCCTTGCCTTTCTCGGTCATTTCCTGCAGGGTTTTATCCATCAGGAAACTTTTCGCGAGTGCGGCCGAAATATCCTCACCCTCAAACCTTTCAATCGGCGGAGCAGGGAGTTTCGACGCTGCGATCGCCGCTTTCTCATGCTCCTTCAGAGTACCTTCTCTGGGCAGTTCAAGTTTCACGAGGAGATGAGCGGCTTGAAGGAAGCTCGCATTTTCAATAACTTCTTCAATCGGGTAGCCTGAAAGCAGCATTTCATTAGGTACGATGCTTGTAACCAATGTTCCCCAGCCCGGTTTTTGGGGCGCTTCTTCCCAGGTGGCTTTCATCTTGTCGTAATACCGGGTTGTATCGAAGTATGTTTTTCCGGCCAGCATATCCTTTACAGATTCAATCAGGTCGTACTGGCTGTTGACAACCGTTACCCCGACTGACTCTAAAGCTTCTTTCTTCGATTTGAACGTCCCGTAAACCTGTCCCGGAGCGACAATCGCACCGGCATGCCCCATCGTTTTTCCTTCGGGTGCATTTGCCCCGGAAATCAAGGCAACCATC
>DAOVJF010000063.1 GCA_030673355.1 Planctomycetota bacterium
CAGAGAAATTTGGGATTGGGGGATTTTTATGAATGATCCGTCGACAAGCACGTTCGACACGGGGATTTTTTGAGGCTTGCGGGATTTAGATGTCTCACTGAGCTTGTCAACGGCACCCGGATAAGAGAAAGGGGATTAGGGCTAATTGTGGCTGCTATCGGCCCCGGCAATATAAAGCATGGCTAAGGGTTCAGGGATCCCGTCGGGGAAACCGGGTATGATCGATCCATCCCGGGTCAGCCTGATGCAGATATCGCCGGTGCTGGCATCGATAATATCCACCACTATAGTGGTAAGTCCGGTGGGCCATCCGAAAGCTCCCAGTATGTAATCGTCCGGGATTCCATCGAGGTTAAAATCGTAGGACTTATAGAAAATGCAGCCCGGAATTATATCGGCCCCGTTCATGTTATAGAAAGTATTTTTTATAGTCTCGCGATAGTTGGCGTCCGAAAGGCCGTTGGCGCAAAGGAGCACATGGTCCGGGCCGCCAAACCTGGGATCGTTACTCATGGCCGGGAACCATCGGACCTCCCATGCGTTGGTCGGGGAATCGAGACTGACCGGACTGGCCGGGTCGCCAAGTCCCAGAATTAAATAAGCGGGATTCAATCGTAGAGACCTGAGCGATTTCGAGTACGGGTTCTCGGGATAGGAATCGAGTATTCCGGACGCGATTAATGGATCGGTGTTTTCAGCGCTGGATGATGAGCCGCTTCCTCCAATCAGGCCTGGCGGGTAATAATTATAAGTATCGTGGAATTCTTCGATCGCGTTATGGACAATGGCTACCGATCGCGCAAGTTCAAGGTCATCCGCGACGGAGGGTTCGGGAGCGGGAAGGACAACGTGGCCGATTAACATGAGCGCAATTATCGCGGTCATAAAATTGGCAGCGGTGACACCAGAAAATACCCGTTTAGCCGGGACATCGTAATTCAGGAGCGCGATAACCGGCGCTTCGATAAGAACGGCGAAAAATGCGGCGGGTCCGATCGGGAAAACGTATCCTCCTTTCAGCTGGACAAGAAGGATGGCAATAAACCCAACGAAACCGGTAATACAATTCACGAGAAATGTCGTGATCAGGACCCGGGGGAATGGCTTTCTGATGAACCACGAAATGATCAGGGCTTCAAGCGCGATACCGGCTAAGAGGATTGGGATAATATGCCCTGTCATAATGCCGGTCTGAAGAAGCATCGGGTCGGCGTACGCGGGGGATGCCAGGAGGAGAAACCATACAGGAATAAGGATGATCGGTCGGGGGGAGAACCGTACGGACCGGTGTTTTCTGCGGACATGACATTTTTTATCCCACATAATAATCTCCTTTCGAAAATTGCGAAGTCGATTTCCGATTCAATGTCACTTCGATCAAGCTGAATCAATTAATTCGTGACAAGGCCAGGAGAGTTATCGAACGGGGCTTGAGTGTCATGATCCACAAAAGTGTTTATTGAGGAATTAGAAGACGCTCTCTCGAAAAAGCCATCGTACGCTGTCATTTTGATGGTCCGGTGTTACGGATCCATCTAAAATAACTGTACGGACCCCGTTGACACCTATATTGATGCAATCCAGGTGCCATTATCAACATTGTGTTAGAAATAATTTTTATAATCCTTGAATACAGGTGTAAATGCGTACGAGCGATGTGAATATTTTTAAAATAGGCTGATTAATGGTGGGGTCAAAATGGAAATATCGGTCATTTTGACTGGTTATTACGATTTAATTGTCGCAAACAGCAACAAATGTTCTTAAATCATCGTTCAGGAATTGACATATCGCTCAGGTCTACTTATCCTCGACTATTGGTTGCAGTTTTTAAGATTTTTACCTGATTCCGGTTAAGGAGTACCCCGCGCAATGAATAAAAATCTCCTGGTAGCCTTTATTTACCTTTCTGTCCTCCTTGTATTTCTGTTCGTCCAGCCGCTGGCGCTTCATTCACAGGATGAAACAGGAATTACGGTTGAGGAGATACTCGCTGAAATCGGCGAGATCCCTTCAGCCGAAGCCATCCGCGAGCTTTTTATTACATGCAGTGAATGGGACGAGGAACACGAGGCGGAGAGGTATGTATCGCGTGATGCACTCGTTGAACTGGGAGTGGTCGTAGTCCCGACATTACTCGAGGGCTGGCTGTCCTCAGTCGATATCCGGAGACGAATCGAACTTGACAATATTGTGAGGGATATCGGCCATATTGCAGCGCATTACATCGTCCCGTGGCTCCAGGATGACGATCCGTACACGCGCCGTCACGCGGCATACCTCCTTGGGGACACGGCCTGGATAAATATACTTGAAGATCCGCTGGCGGTTGGGCCTATCGATTCTGATATAGAAGCAATCGAAGCGCTCAGGGCAATGCTCATTAACGAGACAGAATGGGAAGTAATCAGTAATGCCGTTGGGGCACTGGGGAAATTTCAAGATCCCGATCAGATAGAATTTCTTTCTTCATGGTTGACGCATGAGGAAGAGGCGGTAAGGAAAGCCGCGGTTCTCGGGCTTAGCAGGATTCTCGACCAGGGGGTTGTCCCGGAAATAATCGGCGCGTTCAGCGATCCTGTCACAACTGTACGCCAGACCGCGGTACTTGCCATGGCTACACCCGCCCTGGGAAATATCGCGTTCGAAGCGTTAAACGGGACATCGATTTTATCACCATCCGGGCGTGTTGCGAGATTATGCGCCCTTGAAGCATTGTCGAGATATCTTGTCGCGACCGGAACTGAACGGACAGAAATTGCGGAAATTCAGCGTAAACGAGCGTTCGATACCGGGGTGACAATTCTCGAAAATCCAACGATGGCGCATTGGGCGGTACGGGGTTACGCGGTTGTTGTGATCGGCAACTCTCATTATATCGAGGCTGGAGAGTTCCTTCTTCAGTTGAAGGAAACCGAAGAACATCCGTTTGTAATCGCGAAAATTATCGAAGCCCTTGAAGCTTTAGAAGACGGGCTTCCGGAACCTGTTGAAGTTGAATAGACAATTAATCGACCGTGTCGGGCGCAGCAAGCAGCGCCCCTACAGGAAAATACGGGGACAACAATGGCGCGAAAAAATATATCCAACCGGGTAAATTCAAATAAAATCGTTACCCTCCTGATTGCTTTTATAATTCTTCTTTCTGTCGCTCCGGGTGCGAGAGGCGATGACTCGGAGTGGCCGGTTATTAATCCCGACCTTGGACCGGGCGCGTTAACAGACGATGAGATCACTCTTATCGACCTGGCGCTTGAATCGATCAATATGACCTGGGGCGACATGGGTTTCAGGAAGGATTATGTCGAGGATGATTTCCGCCTGGATATCGCGCAGCGCGCTCTGGATGAACCGTATTTTCTGGTGCAGTGGAATTATGAATGGGACTCGTTCCTTCTCGAGGCAAAACCGGTTTCTGAAATTCTGTACCGTGCGGCGATCGATCTCGACAGCGACGATTACAATACCGCTCCGCTTTTTCCATCGATGGCATCGATAGGAAGGTCGATCGATTTTCCGCTACTGCCGGCAAGCTGGCAGGATGCCGTTGAAGATCTCGACAGTGCGGTGAAACTTGCCCAGGAGCGAATGTCCGGAACTGTGCTCGCAAGCCTTTCCGACGATGACCGGGACTACCTTCCGTGGTATCTCAAATGTCATTTTTCGGAGGATGAATCGGACGATTGCCCTGAGGAGGATGATTATTCGACCGCGCAACCGTTTTTGGACGCGATTTCGCATTATGATATCGATGCCCTTATGGGAACTACCCGTGAACTTGCCGAGCAGGTGGATGCAACGGTTTCGGTAATTCTTGGCGCAAGAACCGATGCGAATTTTATGCAGCCTTTCGCGATCCAGGGTCTGTCCGGGACAATTTTGATTGGTTCGATTGGTGACGATGTCTGGTACATGGATGAATGGCAGACACCGTCGATAATTATCGATCCCGGTGGAAATGATATTTATTATGGCGGTGTCGCGGTTGCGGGAAATCTCAGGGGCGAATCGAACGAACTTATCTCTATTGCTATCGATCTTTCCGGCAATGATATGTATTTGTCCGATGGTGTCAGGTCATGTGCGTCCGGAGTATTGGGAATTGCTGAATTGGTTGATATTTCCGGCAATGATGTTTATCGCAGTGGAGATTTCAGCCAGGCTTGTGGACTTTTTGGTGCTGGTATTCTTCAGGACAGGGGTGGGAACGATATTTACGACGCTGGGTTGCTGGTTCAGGGCGCCGGAGCGATCGGTGTCGGACTCCTGATGGATTCATCCGGCAACGATGCCTACCGTGCCGCCCTTTACGCACAGGGAATGGCATACACTCGCGGATGGGGAATGCTTACCGACCGGAACGGATTCGATAATTACTGGGCAGGGGGAGTCTATGATGATTTCGGTCGATGGAGCGAGAATAACCTGAGCCTGTCGCAGGGGTTTTCAATCGGCATGCGCCCGAAAGCCTCGGGCGGGGTAGGGATTCTCCACGACAGGAACGGTAATGATTTTTACAACTGTGAAGTGTACGGGCAGGGAGTAAGTTACTGGTATTCCATTGGATCCCTGATCGATGATAACGGCAATGACTGGTACGAAAGCCAGCAGTATTCTCAGGGATCTGGAATTCACCTGTCATCGGGAATTCTCCTCGACAGGGGAGGATATGACAGGTATTCATCGCACGCGTGCACGCAGGGATTCGGGCACGATTACGCGGTGGGATGGCTGATTGATGAAGGCGGGGACGATTATTATACCGGTGATTCTCTCGCGCAGGGATCGGGAAACGCTAACGGGGTCGGGCTTTTGATTGACCGCGGCGGAAGGGACGGTTATTTCGGACGGAGTGTCAGGAATTGCGCGGGACATGGAAATCCGGCGCGTGATTTCGGGAGTATTGGAGTGCTGATCGATATGGGCGGTTCGGACACATACACCGATCCGATTTCAGGCAATGGCCAGTGGTGGACAAAAACGACATGGGGCGCGGGGATAGATGTCGGAGCAGACTGGTGGGACATCGAGCTTGATGAAGAGGGAAATGAAGTGGGGAGGGAGTTGGATATTCCTGGGGTGGAATGATTGGGAGTTAAACTCCCTGGCAGGGAATAATAAATAACAATATCTATTTTTCGCGTCATAAACTCCGGGTTTTGTTGTAAAATATATATTAGGTTTGGAGGTCTAAATGAAACCAAAGGCGCTTACCTGGTTAATAGTACTGGTGCTGTTGTTTACAACCGGATGTGCCGGTTCAGGAGGTTCATCCAACCCGGTAATTCCAGGGAGTGGCGAGCAGGATGCGGAAATCCAACTGGTAAATCCGGTTGAGAATCGTAATTCGGGACATCTCCTCTTAAGCTATAACATGATCCACATCGATGCTACTGACCCGGATGCATTAAATGTTGAAATGGTTCCGGTGCGTGTTGGAGCTTTGCACCTCAATATTCTCAAGCTGCTTGAGGAAGATCTCTGCAACAACTGTGTGTCAATTACGGATTATGAACTCCTGGAGCCCGGTGTTCTGCGGGTTCATATAGAGATCACGCATCCTCTGGAGGATCCTTTCTACACTTTATTTGATGTTCGCGGGATAGTTATGTTTAACGGGAGCCATCTGTATCCTGCATCAGGACTGAGAACATCAAACCGGACACTCGGTGATGGGGAGCTCATAAACGCTGATGGTTTCACAACGCTTTATAACCCATCGACACTGGGTCAGGCGGGAGACTTATTTACATATTACAAAGGCAATTTATCAACGGAACAGCTTCCGAATTCGAACCTAAACGGGTTTCTCAGATACCTTTGGCCTTTAACAATGCCGGGAATGAAAGCCGGCTTTCCTGCTGGATATGTATTATCGACGGATTATGTAATACAGATGCCTTCAAATGACTTCCGACTTGGTTTTGCTGTGGATGCTTCATGGGAAGAGACAGAAGGTCCTTATGGACAATGGCCATGGAGTGATTGGCCAATATCAATCGCCTGCGAAGAACCGTATCGTATCGGTATTACTGAGGTGCAAATCGGACCTGGTTTGATTATCGGTGGAGGTGAAACGGGGTTAGAAATCGATGTATATGACATACAAGGTACTGAGACACATAAATTACCAATTGTTGAATGTCCGGAATTATTCAACGGTACCGTGGAGGCATTTCCAATTGATGATTATGGGTTTTATACAACGTTTGGGGCTCACATCAAGAACAGTCTTGGTGCACCTGAAGGTACATACAGGTGCCTTATCAGTGTAGAAGATTATGCTAATGATAACTCACCGTATTACCTCGACCTTACCGCATATCAAATATATGAAATACGTGTTCGTGATCCGGCTGACATTGTTAATTTCCCCGATGAGGTCCTTAAGGCCGGAATCAGAGATGAGATCAATAAATTTTCGGGTGATATCTATCTTGAGGACATTCTGGGAATGACCCACCTTGGAGTGAGTCCAAATGCTGGAGATCCACAGGTGCAGAACCTTGAAGGAATTCAGTATTGCTACAATCTGGTCCATTTAAATCTGGCCTGGAATGAAATCAGCGATATTTCTCTCCTGCAAAACCTGACTTCTTTGTCTTCCTTATATCTGGGAAAAAATAAAATCAGCGATGTTTCAGCACTTCAAAACCTCACGAGTATGCACAATCTGAGCCTTTATAAGAACCAGATCAGTGATATATTCTCATTACAGAATATGAATGAAATGGAACTTCTCTTGCTGAGTGAAAACCAGATAGATGATATATCGCAACTCCAGAATATGGCAGCATTAGAACTCCTGTACCTCGATGATAATCTGATAGATGATATTACTCCACTGCAGAACCTGACTGAGTTACCTAAACTGGACCTTTCGAATAACCAGGTTAGTGATCTTACCCCGATTCAAAGCATGATAGGGTTAACTGAACTGGACCTTTCGATTAACCAGGTTGCCGATCTTACACCGTTACAGAATCTGACCAAATTAGAATATCTGTATTTATCGAATAATTTAATAAGTGATACAACCCCAATCCAGAACTTAGGGGAAATTAAAACACTATATCTATCTCAAAATCAGATCAGCGATTTAGCTTCAATCCCTAAAAATTCCCTGACCATTCTTGTGATTTCTGAAAACCAGGTCAGCGATTTAACTCCGCTGCAGGATATGGAATTATTGTCAGCATTTAATGCAGACTCGAATCTGATTAATGACCTTTCACCAATCCAATATACTCAATCATTAGGATTCTTAAGCTTTAGAGATAACCAGATCAGTGATCTGTATCCTCTGGTACTTTGCATGGAAAATGGAGGTTTGGAGCCAGGTACTTACGTATATTTGCACAATAACCCCCTTGATGAAACATCCATTAATGTCTACATCCCGGAACTCGAGGCAAATGGTGTGTATGTGTACTGGTAGCCTTTTCGACCCTCCGATGAACTCTGGATTATCGATATATCAGAGACTAAACCACCTGGGGAGTTGGGATAGATGTCGGAGCAGACTGGTGGTTAATCCCAGACAATCGATACGAGCCAGGCGGTAAAATCCTCGGCGACTGCTGTACTTCCAGCGGCATTCGGATGTGAATTAGTAGGCGAGTCAGTGTAAGCGTACTTAAGACGGTTAAAATCTCCGCTCCCAGGATCATCACCAGCCAGGATATTGAAAACGTCGTAAGCTGCCAGGTTGCCGGTATCATCGTAAGCGCCGGTCAGCCAGTTGGCAAAAATTCGAGCCCTGGCCGCGTCATCTTCATCGGTGTTAGCGGGAACAAGCGGGGGTGTGCTGTATGGTATAAACAGTGTTTCCGGATGGGCCTCGGTAACTGCTTTGACAGCTTCATAGTAACCGTAGTACTCTAAAAGTTCCTCATCCGATCCAATAGCCGATGCGGGATAGCATGATTTAAAAGCGACGATGTCGTAGTATTGTCCTTCATCAAGTTCCCAGGAGATCATGTCATCGTAATATGTTGTGAAGGTTATCGGCCAGTGGTTGGGATTTGTGTTGTCGCCAACCCAGCCGTCCCCGTAGGTTCGGTCATGGACTTCAAACCCAGCAGCTTCGAGAAGGTCCCACATACCGCCGGTATAGAGGAATCCACTGCCAACGGAGTGATGAATGAACACGAACCTTGGATCGTGATCGGTGGGAGGTTCCCATTCGGTGATCGGTGAGCCGGTCTGGACATTTGCGGTATATTGAAAGTGAGCGGTAAGCGGTGAATCATCGGCGCCGGTGGTTACTCCGAATGTATTAGAATATGTCTCCAGTGCGCGCTCAATCGAGATCCAGATGTTCATTGGTCCTGTCGCTACCGGACTTGCAGGAATATCAATAGCGAAGGTTGCACGGTTAGTTCCATAATCAATGCAATGCATGTCGGGAGTTACACCGCCGGTCCATGCGTTTGAATAAAGGTAGATGGTGTAATCTTCCATCATGGATGCGGGACCTGGTTGCGTATGCCAGTTAATTACTGATAAATCCGCGATAAAATTACCTCCGGAGGAACTGTCGTCGGGATCGAACCACATGGTGGACGTATCATTGGTGACACTGACGGCCAACGGTTCGGTCGCGTTGGCTTCATCCGGGAAGTCATCCGGAATGATGGATGGCGGATCAGGCGCGTTCACATTCGGCATCCAGTGGACGAGGATTGCATACTGGAATTTAAGGCCGGTTGAATGTGAGAATTGCATCTCGTAATTTCTGAAGTTAGTCGAGGTGGTGGAGTAAACACCCCGATCAAGGCTGTTCAATGCAAGGTAATCAAAGGCGTTGTCTGAAGCCCCCAGCCCATCCGTATAGTATTTATATGGGTTCAAAGTGGCGGTAGGCTCGAATCCCGGCGTACCGATTTTACCCGGTTGATATCCGAAAATCGGCATGGACAACATGTTGAATTCAGGACAATTCATCCATCGGGTGTAGCCATCGGCGTTCAGGATTTTCAAGGTATCCGGGTAAATTAAAGTTGAATCGTGGGGGTGCGTAATGTCAGCAGAGCTCAAAATAATCCCGCAGACATCGAACATCGTGAGACTCGTTACACCTGGAACGGGATGTGTTATACCCAAATTGAAGAATAAATTTGTGTGATCCCCGAGATCCTCGAATTCCACCAGTTGTACCACCAGGCTGAATGGTGGATTGTCAATCAGCTTTACGATGTTGAAAGCCGCGTCGGCATGGCGAAGGGGAGAATATGAAATCTGACCATCCTCAGAAATATAAAAATCCCAGATTCCTCCAAGCCAGGGAATTGAGGTTGAACCGGTATTTTTTATATCCAACCCGGCAGGATTTCCAGTCTCGGGCAGGATTGAATTAATCCCGTGAGACGTACTGCATCCAAAGTTGATAATGATTAATGAAATAAGGAGATAAAAGATTGGATAAGCGCGCATGAATCACCTCGGCAAATTCACTGTCATGTCCCTGTTTGCTGATTAGTATATCATGGACGTCTTGGAGTACAAGGGAGTCACGTGAGCCAATGTTGAGTACCACTTGCTGACACGCGTGGCTCTGACAGGGCTTTAATACTTTATTTTAACAAAATTATAAATTATAATATCCACATGTAATACCATGGAGGTTTGGTTATGAATTCGGTGATGCGAATCGGAATTCTCATCCTGATATGTACATTTATCCTATGCGGGTGTTCCGGGTCGGATAAATCCAGCAACCCGGCAATTCCTGAGATGGACTCTCAAGCTCCGGAAGTGTCCCTTGAAAATTCAGGAGCATCAAGCCATATCCCC
>DAOVJF010000183.1 GCA_030673355.1 Planctomycetota bacterium
AACAAACCACCTGCAGCAAGTGCATTACTCAGAACTCCCCAGAATGGCGCATACAGGATTGGAACGGACCCTAAGCTTGGGTTCTGGAGAATCTCGACAATAAGTGCCCCGAAATAGGCGGTGAGTCCCCATGTGAGCGTTCCGTAATCGGCCTCCTTCTGCCGACTTGATTCGAGGATTACATAGAAAAGCCCAACACATACCATCACGAACTCAAAGAACGTGAGGGCAAGCATCCCCCCGGACTGTTCGAACTGCACAAGCATGATTCCCTACCCGTCAATAAATTTTGTTACTATAATTATACAGGATGATGTATCTCAAAGGTATCCGGTTAGTAACCGGTTCACCTTTTATTAGTGTCCTCCCGATATGTCGGTTGACTCCACTATTTTTTCTGGTGATAATAGCAGGGGATGGTGAAAATATGTCCGGACGAACGAATACTGTAATATTAATTAAAGCCCTTGAAGATGGTGTTGGAGTTTTATTCACGACCGGGGAAGAGTCACCCACACCGGTTCCCGAACGTCTCGACAAGGGTGAAGTGCTGATAATTGCCGCACCGGAAAAGGGCGAGGGCGTACGTGTGCGCGGTACTGCTGAAGTATATACGCCGGAACACCGTGTGGATTCCGAAAGCAGCCTGGTAATCGGTGGGAGGACGGAAGAATCTGCCCGGGGATGAAAAACCTCGATTGATACCTTTCAAAATCCAATAAGAGAACAGTTATAATTTCAATCCGGAATTATCTCCTCGTATTTCTCAAGACGGCAGTGTTTCGCGACGCTTGCCATTGTGTTCTGAACGCTCGATGGTTTCTCGTTTATGAGTTTCCTGATGAAAGTACCGGCAATCGGCCACTGGCTTTTACCCCTGCCATAAAGCACACTGATCCCGAATTTCATGAGCGGCCAGAAATCATAGGTTGCCGCGAGGTCACGTACCCAATCGATCAACCTGTCGGTTGATTTATTGTAATAAATCCAGCCAAGCAGGCCGAATTTCCTGCCGAACGTAAAACGTCCGGGACGCCAGATTCTTTCATATTCATAAACTGAGAATTTGAAATTATTGCCGCCATCAGGGAGCCAATCGTCGGGGTTCCAGGGGTCTTTCGGATTCTTAAGCATTTTAACTATCGCGTTAATTGAATTGTCCAGCAACTCATCCAGCCTCGACATCCTCGGGCTTCGAGCGATGTATTTCTCGAAATCGAGACCCGGATATGCCTTTAAAATTGCACGGTAGACATCCAGCGAACAAAGAATTATCAGGTGATTGTAAGTAACGATTTCCCTTAATTTATCTTCCGACAGCGGCTCAAAATATACGAAACCCGGACCGAGCTGTTTTTCAAACCCAAGCAGGATTCTTTTGCTCGCCGTAAAAACCTCGTCCTTTGTCGGAATGGAAAGATCTATTTTAAAGGAATCAATGAAATCTCTCTCGCGCGAATAGCAAAGACTGTCGGTTAGCATTTCGGCAAGCCAGTGGTCGGCAACGTAAAGTTGAATACGTGCAGCCGCGATACTGACAGATTCATCCCCGGTTTCAGGACGGTAACATCCGGCCAGAACCCGCCTGGAATTCACCCATCCCTCGCATCCCGAATGCGGAATTTTATGGGCAAAACCATCGGAAACCTGGTGTGCAAGCCAGCCAAAGGCCCAGGCTCTCTTCATTGGATCGTTTCCTGATTTTTCGATCTCCTCAAGGAGGTAGCGGCCCATGACAGGATCGCCGGTGAAATAATTTGGAATCGTATTATGGGCGTACTCAAAACATCGTTCCCTGTTGCGAAGATCATTCGCCTTTATGAGATCTACCGAGTTTCCCCCATTAATGAAAATTTTCCGGAGGTTTTCATCCAGGAGGATTTCCCTTGTATTTTCATCCTCAATTTCATCCGGGTTGATTTTATCAAGCGCCCGCTTATTCAGGTACAGATGAGTTACCGGACCCCACATAAGCAATGGTGAAATGGGCATCAGGAGAAGATGGGCCAGGTGCGGCCTGAATTCAGTAAAAAGCGACAAGAGAATTTTGAATAAAGAATTAATCCACATAACAAAACCCGCCGTTGTCGGTCGGGATTGATATTTTACCATGCTAAACCATTTTCGGAGATTTCAACCAGGGCGTTAAGGCTGGTTAAGTCCGGTACCCGATTCCTCGAGAAGTCCTTCCACCTGACTACGTAATTCTTCCTCGTAAAGTACGATCCCAACGGTCTCAAGGTGTTCGAGATCGGCGAAAGGCATTACACTGATTTCGAACCATCCCTGCTCGGCATGGCTGATAATCTCTACAACTTCACCTACCCTTATCCCCGGAGGGGTGATTCCGGAAAGGCCGCTGGTAACGAGTGTATCATGAATGCTGATATCCGCTGACGGGCTGAAGTACTCCAGCACAAGGAGATAAGGTTTCTGTCCTGATTGCCGTATCCTTCCAGGCTCCCACTGAACGCTGTCACTGCCTCTTATTACACCGATCTCCCTTGAACGCTGGTCAATTACGCCAAAGGAACAATCCGGACTGGAGATCAGAACTATCCTGGAAACAGCAGCACTTGTGGAGACAATCCTTCCGATAATCCCCTGGGCATCCGTAACCGGCATACCGACTTCGACCCCGTCAGCACTTCCCCGGTCGATAATCGCGGTTTGAAACATGCGGGAATGGTCGCGGTAAATAATTTTAGCCGGCAGCACATCATATCCCAGCTCAAATTTGATGGGTTCGATTTCGGCTTCATCGTGAAGGCCGGCGATCAGCTCGCGAAGATATGCGTTTTCACCCTCGAGATCGCCAAGCCTTGTCCTCAGCTCCTCGACCTCTTCAGCAGTATATGCCGCGGGCTTACCGCCCGGGAAAAGGCTTCCAACGCCGCGAAAAACCCAGCCGGGGAAGTCGAGTAATCCAATGAGCATGACTACTGCTATCAGGACACCGATAATTCCGATCGTGATGGCAATGGGGTTTATTCTTCGTCGGGGAAACATCAGGTCAGCGCTTTACAGGATTTGTGGTGAACCCATCCCGCATAAAATTATATTTAAGCCATTTAAAATCAGGAGTCAATCGATCATCAGTCATCATTTTCAACCGGTTCACTTACGTCATTCGGTTTTTTACCGCCACCGAAAATTGTGTCTGTCCAGGCCACGGGGATGGTAATGATCGAGCGTTCTTCAGCACCCCCAAGAGACTTGAAAAGCATAATAAAGAAAACGACGCAGATCAGGAAAAGTGTCACGTAATCCAGTAAAGTCGGGGACTGCGGTGCGCTTGATACCATTATTGTCCTGATAATGAAAATCGCGACCATGTACCCAAGTCCTTTTGCCAGGAGTTCATGCATGTTGGCTATGGTGAGAATGTAAACCAGGAAAAGAACCTCAATCAGTATCAGCATAGATGCCAGGATTTGAATTATCCTTAACCGGGCAACAAGGACTTTATAACCGTCAGCGCCGATCGCAGTACTTCCGTATTCGGGCGTCAGAAAAATAAGGTTCGTAAGGCTTCGGAGGATGAGTTCACCCGGCACGTACCATGTGCCGGTTGGGTCATCCCAGTCACCGGGAATAAAGTAAGCGTAATTAAATCTTATGGAGTAACCATCAAAGGGATAAAAATCCCTCCGGTCGGGAACCAGCATATACAATTCACCGAAATCAAATTCAACAAGAAAATCACCTGTCGGGTTTCTGTACACCGCGTAAAGATCGTTAAGACCCGGGTTGTTAGGAATCTGGTTCTCGATCCGGAGGATAACTTCGTCACCGGGGTTCAGGGTGTTGAACGGTGGTTTATCGATGTGGATGGTGGCATTTACATTGAAAATCAATCGCCCGGATACCGGGTCCTGGCCAAGGAGGTCGAACCTTGTTTGTGCGGGTTCCGTTTCAGAAAAATCAGGCGTATGTATCTCAGCGTGTCGCTCGGTCGTAACCCCAACCCGTGAAAGCCGTACGAGCACGGTAAAAAACGTCGCTACGAAAACGATGAAAAGGGACAACGCGATAATTCCGAGCAGACGCGGGACGCTCACTTGTTTTATCTCCGCCTGATAGGAGTCATGAGAACATGTTTTAAACGCTCTATATCTTCAAGTACCCGTTCAGTTCCTTTAACAACACTATCCAGGGGATGTTCCGCCAGGAAAGTCGGGATTCCGGTAGCCTGGGCAATGCGCTTGTCAAGGTTTTTCAAAAGCGCTCCGCCACCGGTAAGCATAATCCCCCTTTCAAAAACATCCGCCGATAACTCAGGGCTGGTTTTCTCCAGTGCATCCTTAACCGCTTTAACAATAGAATTAACACGCCCGGCAAGTGCTTCCCTGACCTCGGGCGATGTCACCCTGACTGTTTTGGGAAGCCCGGTAACCAGGTCTCGCCCCTGCATGAGAGTACTTAATTCTTCCTTGAGTGGGAAAGCGCTGCCGATCTCGATTTTAATCCGTTCAGAGGTTCGCTCTCCAATCAACAAGTTGTATTTTAACTTCGCGAAGTTAACGATCGATTCATCGAATTCGTCTCCGGCGATTCTTATGGAAACCGAGTTGACGATCCCGCCGAGTGAAATGACAGCTACCTCGGTTGTACCGCCGCCGATATCTATAATAATGCTCCCGAAAGCTTCATCTACCGGAAGTCCCGCGCCTATCGCGGCAGCCATTGGTTCCTCCATATGGTAAACCTCACGCGCCCCCGCATTTTTGCATGCTTCATATACCGCTCTACTCTCAACCTCAGTGATACCGGACGGGATACCAATTACCAGCCTTGGTGGTATGAACCGTCCGGGAATCCTCGCTTTGCGGATGAAATACTCGAGCATGCGCTGGGTTGTTTCGAAATCCGCGATAACACCATCCTTCAACGGACGAATGGCAATAATGTTGGCAGGAGTACGACCGATCATCTTCTTGGCTTCATCACCAACCGCAACAATCCTCTCGCTGTCCTTGTTGATAGCTACAACCGACGGCTCACGTATTATTACACCTACACCTTTGAGGAATACGAGTGTATTGGCGGTACCCAGATCGACACCAATATCGTAACTGAACCTGTTGTAAAACCAGTTTAGCATTAATTTTTGCCTGCTGACCCATAAACCATGCATGCTTTAATCACGGTATCCACAAAAATGCATGCGGAAGCTTATAGGTACCCGTCAAAAAGTATTTCGACCGTGAACCATATATCTTACCCCTCACGGTGAATGTTTTCAATGCTCTCTACACTGTTTATCAGTATTTGTGGGGGATTGATACTTGTGATTAACAGATTTCCGGAACGTAAAAAGGTGCTGTCTCACTATTCAGGCACATTTTCACATGTTCACAAGCGAAGGCAAAAAATGGGTGGAATCCCGCCTTTCCATTTTATAAATATTTAACTACATTGTGGGCCTGTAAAATAAAATTGGAGTTTTAAGGTAGCCTCACTTTTTCTACTATCTATAATAAATGAGATCAAGCAATCGATTCCGGCTCCAAAAGACCATAATTACCGTCTTTCCTTTTGTATACAAGATTAACATTACCTGAATCCGGATTAAGGAACAGGTGAAAATCATGACCGAGAAGCTCCATCTGGAGGGTTGCTTCCGACGGTGTCATTGGGCGAAGGATAATTTCCTTGGTCCTTGCGATATAAGGTTCATCGGGCTCACCGTTCCCGCCAGCCTTAGCGGATTCCGGTATGACCGGCATACCCTTGATTTTACCTGCCCTGCCCCGATTCCTCCTGGAGTTGTAAATCTTGGATTTGTACTTCTTAAGCTGCCTTTCCAGTTTCTCTACTACGATATCAATGGATGAGTACATACTTACCGTGGCTTCTTCAGCACGGATCACGGTACCGTTCACATGCATCGTGACCTCGGCACGCTGCGTATTTTCGATGGAGCGATTTTTTTCGACCGTGAGCGTGACATCCACCCCGTTAATGCTGTCGAAATACC
>DAOVJF010000595.1 GCA_030673355.1 Planctomycetota bacterium
AATTCAGGGGACATCTCTTTTCGCCCGTCGAAAAGCAGGTGTCCCCCTCAACAATTTTTACTTATCAAAAATAACGACTAAACGCGTGGCGTCGGCAAGCTGAGTGAGACATCTCCATCCCGCAAGCTTAAAAATTCTCCGTGTCGAACGTGCTTGCCGACGTACATCAATGTTAAATACATCCAATCAATTTTTTTTAACGGAATTGCTCTCAATACGTTATTCAGGCAATTCTTTGGGTTCTATTACACCGATGTCAACAGTGACCATCGGAAGTTCACCGGTTAACACCAGGATTATCCCATCCGGGAATCCGTCGGACGCTCCGTATATCCACTTGTATGTGAACGATTCATAGTACGGAAACTGCGGCATAACACCGAATTTCCCGCCACCGAATACTTCAGGATTTGAGTACTGCACGCGTGCCTCGAAATCCGGATGACTGTATTTGCGTTTCAGGTTGGAATGATCCTGGTAATATTCGCGATGGATTATTCCCTGAATCGCGCCTCCGGCAGTTGAAGCAGCGAGTCCGGCCTTCGTAGTCAGACGAATGACATCCATGCCGTCGGTGCGAAGCGATCCATAAGCCCCAAGCATGTACTTATCAATTTTTTTATAAACCCAGCCGAAAATGTCCTCGTAACTTTCACCGCCCCAATCTGCTATTATATCGATCAGGAAATCACCGCCGGAACGATAGAAAAATTCTCCCGGCCAGTAATATTTTATCCATCCGGCTTCAGGATCACTTGCACCAAGGCTTTCTCTCGACCATTCCGGCAAGCCGCCCATGCAAAAAAATGTATTCGGGCTGTTATTGTTAACAATCCCAAGATACCGACTATTTATTGGCACCATAGTATTTCTTAGAGGTCCTGGACCAAATTCCCCATCACCAAACAGATACTTTGGATCATCGAGGCAGTTCCCCATCCTCTCCCCGGAATAACCGAACCGAACATCCCCATTGCCAGGGTCGCTGCTGGCCCCGGTCATTGGGATTATGGTGTAAATCCCATCCCCTTCATTAAGGAATGGGTTACGTGGATATGCCGTAAGATAATCACCAGCGATCAATTCATCGGTAGGCGGTGCGTACACAGGCATATCCGACCAGGTAACCGCGCGACATTTATCCCAGCCCTCCCTGTCCCCACCCAGGATGTAGGCAGGGTATTCCTCATTATCGATCCCGAATCTTTCGACCGCGCTCTGAATTGTATGCAGGTTCGATTTTGTTTCGGATTCTTTCGCGGCATCCCTTGCCAGGATATGTGCCGGTAATACAACAGCCAGGAGAATTCCAAGCATTGCTGTAAAAAAAGAAAATTCCACGAGCGTGAATCCACCGGTATTCGATAAAATTTTTCTCATCTTAATCTACCTCCTCCCACACATTATTACCATCGGTAAGAACCAGAATAACCCCATCCGGAATCCCATCGGGAGCGCCATAAATGAAATCCCCGGAATTCCTTCCGCCTTCGTTGTAAAACCACCATGGTCCCGTATATTCATCACCGCCACCAAACACTTCAGGAAGCCCTCCGTTACTGAAAAATCCACCTGTAAAATCCTCGAAACCGCACTCAAAACTACCCTCT
>DAOVJF010000553.1 GCA_030673355.1 Planctomycetota bacterium
AACCGTCCTAATGTACCCGATCAACTGGATGCGCGCCCGGTCGACCGCATCAGTTACGACCAGGGCAATACCTGGAACCCATTGGACACATGGCCGGTCGATACCGCTGACAGAGATGGCTGCCTTAAAGGAACCAAGATGGCCCTCGATGGCAACGGTGACGCTTATGCCCTTGATTTCTGGTTCGACGAAGAAGAGGATTGGTGGGGAACATTCTGGTGCAATTACCTGATCAGATGTCCTCTGGATTCCGATGATGACTGGGGCTGGCAGACATCAATGAGTATCCATGGCGTCGAAGTAATATTCACAACGGATGATTATCCACTTTGCTTCGAAGATTATGACCTGTTTCCGGGTTATACCGGAATCTGGGTGGTCAGGGGCTGGTGGCAGAACTCACCCATGGGGAAAGCGTCCGGGCAATGGAACGAACATTCATGGTTTAAAGGAAATTATTTCCAGGTTGCCGAAGACCCGGCCGCGCTCAGCACCGGACCCTCGATCCAACGGGATGCCGCGGGGACAATTTGGCTCGCTTACCAGAATGGTCCGGATGATTCCGATCAGATTCTGATGGTTCACAATCTTGATCCCATGGTTGAAACCTGGTCGATTCCTCTCATAGTAGCTCAGGCTGAACCTCCATATAACCGGTGTTATGACCCAACACTATGGCTCGATTCAAACGGCGGAATGCATCTCGCGTTCCTCAAGTCAGCCTCGGGCGACCCACCTGAATACTCGATTGTCTACATGGACTCAGAATCCGGCGATCCCGCTGATTTTAGCGCAGGCGAGATTCCTTTCGCAGGTATACAGGCTTTGAGCTATCCAACGATTCAATGCGCTGAATTACCCCCAGGCATCGCACCTGTTACGCTGATTGCCACAAGCGATGGCACATCGCACATAAAATGGCGCGATCCTGAATCCGGCGAGTGGTCCGACCCGATCCAGGTTGACCTTAACTCACAGTCCACAACCCCCGCGATGTGGATAGATCAGGACAACCTGTACGTGCATGTTGTCTGGTCGGAACCCGATATCGACGGCTACATGCAAATCCACTACCGCCTCGGCACGTTTGTAGAGCAGTAACATGCCCATCCTGCGCTTGAATCTGTAACATGTGCATTCTGCACATGATCTTCAGTCACATGTGCATTTTGCGCATGATTCAATATGACGGCAATCCCGACGCGCTCGCGTACTCAGGCTCAAAAAATCCCGGACGCCTGTAACGCGCAAATATCATCACCCCGATACGCCCTGTAAGCCATACAACCAGCAATAGAAAAAGCGTATTAAACACGTCCACTCCCACTGTCTGCCACGAAA
Source organism: Planctomycetota bacterium (assembly GCA_030673355.1). Lineage (GTDB taxonomy): Bacteria > JAJVIF01 > JAJVIF01 > JAPKYR01 > JAPKYR01 > JAPKYR01. The sequence continues at coordinate 1,342 of DAOVJF010000553.1, forward strand.
ATTCCAACGGACCGGCATCGCCAGGAATTATCATAGTTGATACATAGTGGAACAGGAGCGTGAACAGAAACGCGATCCCCACATGCGCTACAGTTAAAACTATTGACCGTAACACGCCGTACCTCACACCATACATACTCCCCGCAAGGCAGGCTAAATGTAAAAAAAGCGCGCACTGGACAGCGAGAAATACCAACCTTAAGGGAATCGTGCTCTCGTCGCCATCCATAATCCGGAAATGTTCAAAATAACTCCAGCCGTTTACCAAGACTGCCGAGTACGTGGAGATCCAGAAAATTATGAAGAACACAATCGTACCTGCATGCGACGCCCATGATCGTAGCAATACCTGGTACGGGATGCTGAAAAAAACCTCCGAATCGTACAATGGGGTTGCCAGCACAGCATTCATCCTGAGCGATCCGATTTCCCGCCGCATGGTCAATGGCGCCGATACAAGGCAGATAACCAGCTCCCTCACAAATCCAACCGCTGCCAGTAAGCCGAATGGGACTACTGACAGCACAACAAACAACTGCTGGCCGATTTCCGGATCCTCACTGTTCGCTTTGTAATAAACGAGCAGCCCGATAAAACACAGTATCGCCAGAATTAAACCTTTAAGCTCATTCAGGACCGGATGTTTGTACCTCCTCTGCATGTAACGCTGGAAAAT
>DAOVJF010000616.1 GCA_030673355.1 Planctomycetota bacterium
AACAACGCTTCGAAATTAAAAGTCGGGCAAGCCCAGTACACCCTGATTACAAATGAGAAAGGCGGCATTCGCGACGATGTGATCGTCTATCGGGTTGATGAAGATGAATACATGATGGTGGTTAACGCGTCCAATGTCGAAAAAATTAAATCTCATATTATCGAGCGATTCTCGAAGGATGTTTTCGAGGATCGGAGCGATGAAATTACGCTGGTCGCTCTGCAGGGTCCGAAAGCCGCTGAAATTTTAGGGAAATTGATCCCCGAAGACCTGGCTGAATACAAACCTTTTTCTGTTTTCAAAACCGGTTACGGGGATGTCGGGTTGACTGTCGCGCGTACGGGATATACCGGCGAAGATGGTTTCGAGCTTTTCGTCGATAACACGAATGCGCTTTCGCTATGGGAAGGAGTTCTCGAAGCCGGTGGGGATGGTATCCTGCCGATCGGTCTCGGTGCCCGCGATACATTGAGGCTTGAAGTATGTTTCTCTCTTTACGGTAATGAAATCGGTGAGGATTCAAACCCGTATGCCGCACGGCTTGGATGGGTGGTAAAACTCAAAAAAGGCGATTTCCTCGGTCGGGACGCGATAGTAGCGATGAAGGAAGCCGGACCCAGTGTTAAACTCGCCGGCCTGGTTGTCGACCCCGGTCCGGTACCCCGTCACGGGATGAAGGTATTCAAAGATGGAAATGAGATTGGTAACATTACAAGTGGGTGTTTGTCACCGATGGACGGTCGCCGTATCGCCCTGGCGTATTTACCCGTAGACCTTACTGAAATCGGCACACGTCTGGAAATCGAGCAGAGGGGACGCAGGACAGGGGCTTCCGTCGCTGGAATTCCATTCTATAAACACTGAAAATACTGAAATTTTTGGATTTTTATTTAATTATCTTGAAGTTGGACCCCCGATTTGTTAAATATACTCATCATTACAGTTATCTCCGGAGCATGAGAGCATTATGAATATTTCTAAGAATTGCCGTTACACAGAATCACATGAATGGGTGCGTCTCGATGGTGATGAAGCCCTGATAGGTCTCAGCGATTATGCACAGGGGGAGCTGGGGGATATAGTGTATATTGAATTACCCGAAGTCGACATTAACGTTAAAGTCGGCGATGAGTGCGGCATGGTTGACTCGGCCAAAACCACCAGTCCAATTAACAACCCGATCGCGGGACGAATAGTGCGGGTTAACGAACAGCTTGCAGACCATCCCGAGCTGGTGAACCAGTCGCCGTACGATGAGGGCTGGCTGTATGCGCTTGAGCCTGAAAATCCATCAAATATCGATGACTTGATGGATCACGAAGCATATGGGAAGTTTATCGAAGAAAGCGGCAACTGATACCATTTCCAGAAAATAACATTTATTTCAGGTGCGCCGAC
>DAOVJF010000405.1 GCA_030673355.1 Planctomycetota bacterium
CCAAGCTGTTTCCTCAGGCTTTTCTTTTTTAATTTCCGCACATCGATTCCATCAACCAGCACTTCACCTTCATCGACATCGTAGAACCTCGGGATCAGTTTCGCGATTGTCGATTTTCCCGCACCCGATGGCCCGACAAACGCGATCGCATGGCCCGGATCGGCCTTGACGTTTATATTGCTCAGAACCTCATCACCGGTAGTGTATGTAAAACTGACATTTCGGAACTCAACCCGACCATCGCATTTTTCAATTTCGATTGCGTCATCCAGGTCCCTGATTGCCGGCTCGATATGGAGAAAAGCGAATATCCTGTCCGACGCTGCCAGTGTGTCCTGGAAAGCCATCCACGTTCTCCCGAGCTTGTTTGATTCGGTATATGTTTTATGCAGCAGTAAAATAATCAGGACGAGGTCGCCGGAAGAGATCGGATAGATCGTGACTAAATTCCACAACCTGGTCCCGCTCTCCGGAACGGATGTCTGCCACGAACCCACCAGAATAAGTACCGCGAGTCCGAGTCCGGCGAACAAATTCAACGTCGGCGCAAGGAAAGCCTCGATTTTCGCGCGATACAGTTCGGCTTTAAACGCGGCCTTGTTGAATCTCGCGAATTTGATTATTTCCCAGGCTTCATTCGCGAACGATTTAACGATCTGGATCGCCGAAATCCCTTCCTGCAATTCACCGGACACATCCGCGAGCGACTGCTGTACTTTCGATGCCGCTTTTCGGCCAAGTTTCGCTGCCGCGTGCACTATGAGAACGATGGGCGGGATTACAAGCATCGAGGTCAATGTAAGCTGCCAGCTCGTGTAAACCATCAAACCAACCGATGCCAGAATCAGTACCGGTGATTTCAACAGTCCCGCAAGCTGCTTTCCTGCAAATTCCCTGACCCTGAGCACATCGGTGGTTATCCAGCTCATGACAGCGCCGGTACGTCGCGATTCGAAAAAATCCAGCCCGAGCCGCTGGAGGTGTCCAAAAATATCCTGCCTGAGCTTCAGGATCATCGCCTGCCCGTTAAGGTTTGTGAGATAGAGTTCCGCTCCCTTCAAAATCCCCTGCGCCAGCATCAGGAGAACTATCACAATGACAATACGCTTTGCTTCAGGGAAAATTAGATCGACATTCTCCTGTGCGATCACGTTGTCGGTAAAATCCCTGACCATCATGATCAGGAGAATATCCGCTCCGGCTGCCAGGATGACGACAATAAACCAGATACCAATCCAGAAACTCTGCTGTTTCAGGCGTTCAAAAAGGAGCCGCGGCGTCTTACTGCGATCGTACTCAAGCTCTTCAGGTTTTTCAGACTGGTTTGTCATATTTGACAGTTAATCTTGAGACTTCCAGGTACTTCGTTCTGCATTTTATTTCAACTTGTTTATTAGCTTGTATCACTCTCTCGGACTCCCCGTCACCGGCTTCTTCTTAATAAATCCCCTCTCATAAAAATACCAGAGCATTTTTTCAAACGACTCCCGTAACGGCGTAAACGTCAGACCAAGCTCCCGGACAGCTTTCTCGCTCGTATAAAACGGCGGCAGGGCCGTCATCATGGCGCCACCGCGTGTCAACACCGGAGTCTTACCGGTCACATGATCCGACCACCATTCCATTAATCCACCCGCCCACGCCGCCATACCCGGCGATACCTTCATCTTTATTTTCGGTATACCCATTATTTCGGACGTCAGGTCGAAAAGTTCCTTCAACATCATGTTCTTATTGGTAATTATATAACTACCCCCGATCCGGCCTTTTTCATATGCCAGCAAATGCCCTTCACCACAGTCATCGACATCTATTACACTGAATCCGCCATCGTAATAAACCGGAACTTTGCCGTTGATAAAATCGATATACATCTGCCCGGTTGGTGTCGGCTTGATATCTCCCCACCCGACAGGCGCCGATGGATGAGTGATGATTACCGGCGCCCCTTCAGCGATTAACTTTTTCGCTGCCTGACACGCGAGATGTTTTGACTCCGTGTACGGATCGGAAGTGAATCCCAGGTTCCATGGAACAGTCTCGTCGGATGGTTTACCGTCCTCGCGATATCCGATTGCTGCCACCGATGATGTATATACAATTTTTTCGACCCCGGCATCCATCGCCGCGTGAATCAACTCTTTTGTACCCTCTACATTTGTTTTCATTAGAAGGTCAAGGTCCCGGACCCACATCGAATACAGCGCGGCAATATGAAAAACCGCATCGACCCCCTCACATGCTTTCCGGAGGCTGTCCGGATCGGTGAGATCACCCGGCACCCTTTCAAAATCAAGATGGCTGACCTGGTCGATATATTTGTCCGACCTCAGCATCAGGCGAAGTTCGATCCCTCGACGGGCACAGGCATCCGCCACCGCTCGCCCGATAAACCCTGTCGCCCCGGTTATAAGGACTTTAGTCATATGAAAAAACCCCCCTGGACTGGATCCAGAGGGAGAATCGTACCATTTTCAGACTGCCTGATTCCTCTGTCAGATCGCCAGTTCCCTCTCATTCCCAAATGGCAATACTAGCTGATTCTCTTTAAATCCCCTTACCATCGGGGATTTTTCAACGCCGGTTTTGCCTTTCACAAGGATGTACTTCAACGCTTTCTCCGGGACCCTTCCAAGTTTCTTGATATCATCTACCGAACTCAATCCACCCGAGTACCTCGACTCCATTATCCGTTTCGCGAACGTTGGCCCGATTCCCGGAATCCTCAAAAGCTGGCTTTTCTCAGCCCTTGTTATTTCAACCGGGAAAATTTCCGGATGCGCGTTCGCCCAGGATTCCTTTGGATCGATATCCAGGTCGAGACGGCCCTCGTTATTAAATGTAAATTCATCCGGGCTCCAGCCATACTGCGCAAGCAATCGATCCGCCTGGTACAAACGGTGCGACCTTTTTGGATTTTCGGCCATCCGATCCTGAAGCGGGGTTCCCATAACCGGATTAAATGCGGAATAGTAAACCCGCCGGAATTTCAATTCCCTGTACAGATACTCCGCCGCGGTAACCAGGGCGCGGTCATTCTCACCCGGATCATCGGAACCGCCAACCACAAACTGTGTGACCTGCCCTACACGTTTCGGAATCTTCCCTTTTCGCCTCAGGGTCTCGATCCACTGCATCTGCTTCAAAATTGTGTCCTGAATCGTTTTGTTCGGGGCGATATTCTTGAGCGCGGTCTCGCTTGGAGCTTCCATGTTGACACTCAGCCTGTCGGCATATTGTCCCGCGGCCTCGATCAGGTCTATTGATGAGCCTGGCAGAATTTTCAAATGTATATAACCGTCGAACAGGTACTTCTCCCTGATAATTCTTGC